>DBJG01000046.1:1363-12736 GCA_002296455.1 Caryophanales bacterium UBA782
ATATTCCGATTTGAGTGATTACATCAAAGGGTATGGCGTCAATAACCGCATTTCGCTCAAAGGTGATACTTATTCTCTCCATCGCGAAAGATATGTCTTTGTGACCGTCTCTGGCAAGCACATTAAAGCCTATTTCGCTCTTGATCCAAAAGATTATGCGAACACCACAATCCCTGTGAAAGAGAACGAAAGAAAGAAATACGAAGACCTTCCATTACAATTCGATATCCGTAGTGACCTCTCCTATCGAAGAGCTACGCAACTTGTGGATGACCTTATGAAAAAGAAGGGCATCGAAAAGAAAGACAAGAAGAGTAAATAATCTAAGCCACAACTAAGGCGCTTCCAAACAGGCGCCTTTTTTCTTTAGCGGAACATATCGGAGGCAACCTTATACCGGTAACGTCGTTCAACAGCCAAAACGCAATTGGAGAAAGCAAACGAAGGAGAAGCGAATTCGATCATGAATAAAAGCGATAAGCAAATCACCCAGGAAGCAAAAGAGAAGCAGCAGACCGTGAAAGGATAAATAACGCCTTTAAGCGAGACGACAATGAAATAAGCGGACAAAAGACTAAGGAGGGTGAAAACCGCCATAACGAGGACCAAGGCAATAATTTGTTTGTCGGAAGACGCTGCTTTTAGACGGAAGGCGAAGAACAAAACGCTAAAAAGTGCGCTAACCCCGAGGAGTGAGAGCGCTATAGCGTCTTGAATATACGATCCTTTCCACAAAACAATCGTCATTGGCATTGCTGCAACAAAGACGCTCAAGAAGAAGGATGTGAGTTTGGAGCAAGAATAAGGGTTCTTCTTTAAAGAAACAGATGTAGAACAATATTCTTTGACGAATTCTTTTTTCGCATCCGCTTGTTTTTCTTCATAGCGAAGCGCGAAAAGAGGAATGGTCAAATATAAGTTCAAAAGGATGGATTTTAAATCGACGCCAAGAAGGAATTCCGTTTCCGCCATGGTGCGCATTAAAAACGTGGCAAAGAAGATAAGATAGAGCCAGCCGCATTTGCTCTTTTTGCTCGAAAGATGGGTGAAGAGTAGATAAGCCACGTAAGCAAGAAACGCGATATAAATGGAAAGACGAATCAAACCACCCCTACCAAGTATCTCTAGGAAACCATTGTGAGTATAGAAGCTGTATTTCCACGAGGTATCGCTAGCGAAAGCAAAGGCAAACGGGAAATTCGCATCGCCTAATCCAAAGAAAAGGAAACTCGGGTTGCTATTTAGAAGCGTGATTAGCTTTTTCCAAATAATCTCACGTGACTCTAAGGTTGTTCCTTCTGGGTTGAGCAATGCTTTCTTGATTGCCCTAAGGACGTTCCCAATAAAGGAATTGTCGAATATCTCACTATGAAAAATAAAATAGGCAGAGACGCCCAAAATAACAGCGAAGATAGTAAAAAAGATTGTACCGATTGCCTTATGGGGGCCAGAAAGAGATTTGATAAACCAATAAAAAGCGGAAGCAATAATCACGAATATCGCGCAAACAATGGACGTTTTAGAGAGGGTAAGGAAAATGCTCACGAAGAAATAGACAATCAAGGGGAGTCGCCACCACTTCTTATCCATGGCGAAAAGATATATCTCCGAGTATACGCCAAACAGAATCAAGGCGGCAAAGGTATTCTTGCTATTGGTAAATGATTTGATGTTCGCAAACATGTCCAATGGCTTTTGGGAAAAGATATTTGCATAGACGCCTGAATCGCTATAGTAACTATAAAAAATCGCGGCAAGAGCGACGATGCTCACCGCTTCTAAAAAGACATTCCACCCCGCTTCCGTAAACTTACATTGTGGGGCAATAACAAAATACACATACAGTGTTAAAACAACGTTCGCAAAAGAGAGGGTGTAACGGATTTGCTCCGCTAAGCCGACGGAATAGGCGTAACCCCCTTCCCAAGTAAGCGGAGACGCAAAAGAAAAAGTAGCGTATGTATTTGTCACAAAAAGGACGAACAAAAGAACAAGAGCAGTCCAGTTTGTTTGTATCACAAAGAATCGCTTTGCAAAAGCAATGACAAGAATCCCCAGCACGATTGACATTGTCATCGCCGAATAGAATTCAATATCGTTCATGAACATCTCTGTTCCATCTTGGAAGATATTAATCGCTTCCGTTGCGAATAAAGAAAGCAAAAGAAACACAGCGAAAAGAAGCATGAACAAAAGATAAGGAGGATTGATTGATTTCTTCTTTTCCGTGCTTAAAACCACAAAGTCGTCCTCGTTTTTTGTATCGACAAAAGCTATTCTTTTGTAGATTCGACATCCACGATGTCTTTGTCCTCTTTTGAAATATAGACAGCGCAGCAAATAAGCGAAGATGTAAGATAGCCAATAGCAAGCCCTGCGATCGCGCCAATCCAGGGTGATAACGATCCAGAAACATCGATAATACCGGGATAAGTGTAAGAAACAGCGTTACGATAAGTGTTATTCACATATCGATAAACTTCTGAACCAGCTGCGATATCTTTTACGAGCTTGTTTTTGACGTTGATGATATTGTTCCCGAACGTTTCGCACGCTTTCGCCCAGCTCTTTCCTTCTTCGGTTCCGTTCTTCACGGCGTCGAGCTTCTGAATCTTGCCATCGCCCGTCAAGGCGATTGTGCCAACGTTATCAAGCGTAACATTTTCCGGAACGTTATAACCAAGCGTCTTCAGCTCCTTTGCGTAATCATTTTTTTGCAAAGAAAGCTTCAAAATTACCTCATTGTACATAGCGGCTTGGGATGCGGCTGCGCTATCCCCGGCCAAAATCGATTGGCTGATCCCTTTTAAACGTTCATCATAAATCTCAATATTTTTCAAGGTCGCTTTCAAGCTTTCAATATCAGACTCACCAAGTTCGGTGAGCTTATCAATTGAGCTTTGAACATTGCTCGTGTCATAATTCACGAATTTTTTTGATTCCAAAGAGCTCTGCAACGCTGTAAAAACAGTGCCTGTTCCTTGCTTGTAAGCAAGTTCATAATCGGAAATAATAGAGTCAAGCGTCTGGCTGTCATTGCCCTTAATCATACTCGAATTTTCATCGATGGTTGTATAAAGGCCCTGCAACGTAGTTTTAATTTGCTCGTATTGCTTCGAAAGAAGGGTGATTTGGTATTCATAATCAAGACCTGAATAAACAAAATCAGTGGGGAAAAGGGTGCTGATTGAATATTTATTGGTGGCCGCTTCGGCTTTCTCTTTCGTCGAATCGATCACGGCTTTGATGAATTTCGTGGCCGTTTCTTGCTTCCCAAAGCAGCTGAGTTTCCCGCTCAATGTATATGTGACTGGCAAAGAAACCACGAATTCGTTCGTTGTTGAATTTCGATACCCGTTGACCGAAATGGAAATATCGTTTTTCTTAATAGCTTTAGCAACGTCAATACCAGCGAAATCAGGATTTGTTGCTTTCACGGCAAGCAAATTCTCTTCCGAGATGATGTCGTAATAATTAAAAACGCTCCCGTCCATGAAAGTGCCATTGCCTGCTTTGTCTTCTTTGATGGCGAGGTTATATGAAAATTCAGATTTGAAGGTTTCTTTGGATTTGTTATAGCCGAATTGAACGACAAGAAGCGCAACTAATCCCAAAGCGAAAGTGCCCCCTACGATCCACCATTTATACCTGGCGATGGATTTGCCGTATTTTGCCCAAGTCCATTTTGATGGAATCTTTTCTTCGTCATTCTGAATAATGAGAACTTGTCGATTATCATTTTTATCCATGGAAAAACACTCCTATTCGAGAATATACTAAAAGTATAAAGCAGTTATGGCTCATACTCCACCGCAATTTAAGACACAGATGGTTTACTCCGCTCCGCTTTTCTTGAACCCAAAAAGAAGAATTACCGTTTTAAAAATCAGCTTGGCGTCATACCAAAGGCTACGTTTGTTTTGAATATAATCCAAATCCATTTCAATCATCTCATCGAAGGTTGTAGTTGAACGACCATGCACTTGCCATTCGCCGGATAGACCTTGTGGCACCAGCAAGCGCTGCTTATCGTAATCGTTATATAATTCATATTCCCTTACGGTACAAGGACGAGGGCCAACAATCGACATGTCACCTTTGAGAATGTTAAACAATTGTGGAAGTTCATCCAAAGACGTTCTTCTTAAAATCTTGCCGAACTTAGTGATGCGGGGATCGTCTTTTATTTTAAAAGTAACGCCACCGGGAATTTCGTTTTTATTTAGTAATGTTTGCAATTCTTCTTCCGCGTCCTTTTTCATAGAACGGAATTTGTAAAACTTAAAGACTTTTCCATTTTGTCCAACGCGATTTGACACATAAATCATCGGACCCTTTGATGTAAGAACAACAAGAAGTCCAATGATCAAAAGAAGTGGAGACAGAATAAAAACTGCAAGAAGAGAGAAAAAGATATCGAAAAACCGTTTGAAAAAAGCATACGTCCTTCCGCCTTTCACGTGAATTGCTTTGTTTTTCTGATTATCCATATTACCCGCGTTTACGATAGATGTGGCTCTATTTTACACATATTGGAAGGAAGAGCAAGTGAGTAAACAGCATGCGTAACTATCGTCGTTTTTGCAGTGAAAAACAAATCAATTTTTATTCGCTTTTTCGATTCGCTTCTCGACTCGTCTTTAGTCTTTGCAGTGAAAAAACGATTTCGCTTTCAAAAAAGGAAAAAGTCAAAAGAAAGAAAGAACCAATATAAACGACAAAGGCAAGCCAGTTCCTCTGAATTAAAAAGCAAAGGTAGAAAGACGCCATCATTAAAGACATGTACGCGGTGTTTTTCCCCCGTTTTACTTTGATTTTATGAACCAACGGTCCTTGGGTAAGGAAGTAGTACAAAAACAGTGTAATAATTGAAGCCCAAGATATCGCCTCGGTAGTTCTAAACAAATAATAAGCAGCAAAATTGAGGCCAATAGAAACCGCTAAAGTAATCGCACTAAAAGCAAAAAACAATCCGGGTTTTCCAAGCGATTTATAATAATTTTGGATAATTGCACTAATTACTGACGACAAGGCAAGCCCTGGCAAAATGATTCTAAAAATTGCAAGTGATCCCGCATACTTAGGCAAAAACCAATGGATAATTGGAACCAGCGGATAATACAAAGATAAGCATCCAAATACGAAGACGAGCAAAATCGATATCAAGATATGATAGTTATCTTTTAGTTTATCAAGAGAACTGTTTTTTAGAATTGGATAAATGACAATTGTAATGGCAGAAATTAACCGGGTTACCATGCCTAAAACGCTGTAAGCAAAAGCATAAATGGCATACGTTTCGTTGGAGAAATACAGATTAACAAATTGACTATCAAAATTAAGAATAAGGCCGCTGCACAAATTGGCGATCAACAAAGGAAATCCAAGAATGAAACACCTTCTAATACCGGGCCATGACTCTTTAAGAGGAGCGCCTTTGCCAAATGTAATATCCCTGTATTTCAGGGCGAACCACATTGTCATTATAAAATAAACGGCAAGCAAAATTAGAACGTAAATCTTGAAAGTAATAAATGAAGAACCACCATATTTATAAATGACCCACATGCCAACAACGCCTGCCGCGGTTAGCATTGAATAAACGATATTTTTAAAGGAGTATTCTTTGAAACGTTGCGTGCATTGAAGTACATATTGATAATAAGTCATCACGTTTTGGAGAATGAGATTAATTGCAATACAAAGAAAAATAAATTTGGAATTGCCTTGAAGAGCAAACAAAGAAATTAACGCAACAACAAGCGCAATTGCCGTTTCGAATATAATGAAAAAGCGGGTGTATGTAACAAATTTTCGTTTGTTTAATTCATCGTATCTCTTTCCTGCGAAAATCAATTGAATGCCATCACAAAAACCGAAATGAAATAACCCAATATACCCAGCATATAAAGTGAAAGTTTTAAAGTATCCGTATTCTTGAACGCCGAGAATGTGCGGGATTACAAAGCCAGTCAATAAGCTACATAAAATGCCAATAATGTTGCTGAATCCGACCAAAAAAATATCTTTAAATGCGCGTCTCTTTTCTTGAAGTTCCATAACGAAGCCAACTTATCGATACCTTTTCATCCATTTCATATATTCACCCGTTTCAACGTGTCTCAACCATTCTTGATTCTTAAGGTTCCATTCGATGGTTGGAATGATGCCCGTTTCGAAATTATATGTTGGTTTCCACCCCAATTCTCTCTCAATTTTTGCCGGGTCCATTGCATAACGGCGGTCGTGCCCTGGGCGATCTTTCACATAGGCAATCAAGGATTCTGACTTCCCTAGAACTTTAAGAATGGTTTTAACGACTTGAAGGTTGCTTCTTTCGTTATGACCACCGATATTATATATTTCACCATCTTTGCCATTACGAACAATCAAATCAATCGCATTATTATGATCACCTACATAAAGCCAATCACGCACATTTGCTCCGTTGCCATAAACTGGAAGAGGCTCGTTTCTATTAGCTTTCTGAATCATCAGAGGAATTAACTTTTCTGGGAACTGATATGGCCCATAATTATTGGAACATCTTGAAATCGTAACAGGTAAGCCAAAGGTTCTATGGTATGCCATAACGAGCAAATCGGCGGAAGCCTTAGACGCACTATATGGGCTTGAGGTGTGGAGAGGGGTATTTTCGGTGAAAAATAAATCCGGTCGGTCAAGCGGCAGATCGCCATATACTTCATCCGTACTCACCTGATGATAACGCCTAATTCCGTATTTTCGACAAGCGTCCATCAAAACAGAAGCCCCAACAATATTCGTTTCTAAAAATATCGTTGGATTTGTGATAGAACGATCAACGTGGCTTTCCGCAGCAAAATTAATCACGTAATCAAAATGTTCTTCTTCGAAAAGCTTGTAGATTGCATCCCGGTCGCAAATAGTGGCATGAACAAATTTAAAATTCGGCTTCTTTAAAATTGGTTCAAGGGTTTCCATGTTGCCCGCATATGTTAATGCGTCAACGCAAACATATTGGTCATCAGGATATCTACTAACCATAGTATGGAGAAAATTTCCTCCAATAAATCCTGCTCCGCCAGTAACCAAAAATTTGGGCATGCAACTACCTCCTACTCTTATTTAATTCGTCATGAATGAATCTATCAACAGCATTCTGCCAAGTCGGCAATCTCTTATGCCAGGCTTCATCAAGGCTAGCTTTTGACAGCCTAGAATTAAATGGCCTATCAGCTTGGTTTGGCGCAAGTTTCTTATATTCCTCGGTTGTTACATGGTTAACTTTCATTTTGATGTTTGCGACCTTAAAAATGTATTCTGCAAAGTCAGCCCAACTACAATATCCTTCATTTGTGGCGTGATAAACACCAAATTTATCTGTTACCATCATATCGCACATCAGTTTTGACAAATCATAAGTGTAAGTTGGAGAACCAATTTGATCCGAAACAACATTGAGTTCTTTGAGCCCTTTGTCCGCTAAAGAAAGCATTGTTTTAACAAAATTGCGACCATTTACACCAAAAACCCAGGAAATACGAATGATGAAGTAATCGTTAAGAGCCCGTTTTACAAATTCTTCCCCTTCGCTTTTGGTTCTGCCATAAACGGACAACCCGTTCTTTGGATCATCGACTTCAAAGGGCTTTTCACCTTTTCCATCAAAAACATAGTCCGTCGAGATGTAAAACATCGTGGCGCCGATTGCCTTGCACACTTCAGCGATATATTTTGGCCCTAGCGCATTAACGGCATACACGGCATCAGGCATTTGCTCGGCTTTGTCCACGGCTGTCCAAGCAGCGTTATGCATGATGGCATCTGGTTTATAATCCGAAATAAACTTTTTAACCGCAGTTTCATTGGTGATATCCAATTCTTCTTTGTCAATGCCCAATACATTTGTGTAGCCACGTTCTTTAAGCTCACGAACACAGTCATAACCAAGCTGGCCTTTAACGCCAGTGACTAAAATCCTAGAATCCCTCGTAATCATTGTTGCCTAACCTTTTGTATTTTTTCTTTAAAAGCTCGATAGAGAAAAATAAAATTTTGCCGTTTTTCTCTTTTGATGAGCAAATGCAACTGAGCCATAGTAAAAGAGTGCCGTTTTATGTATGAAAGAGCCTTCAATGCCTTTTCTTTTCCATAAACCTTCGAAAAATAATGATAATTACCCTCAGCGAATACTTGGGCGTGCTTATAAGTAATGCCTTTAAAACTACCACCTTCAAAGTGAATAATTTTTGATGAAGGAATATTATAAATCTTCAAATTGCACTCATGAATTACGCGATAGCAAAGAAGCGTTTCTTCTGCATACATAAAGATGTCCTTGTCAAAACCGCCTAGTGTATCAAAAACGTCTTTTCGTATCATTAACGAGGCACCGCAGACATAACCGCTCGTTTCAATAGGATGGTTAGAATAGTTAAAATCAATGCGCTTCCCCGTCAGTTTCTTCTTAACGGCAACTAAAATGGAATCCATCTTTTTCTCGCCTTTGAGATTCTTCTCAAATGGGCAAAAAGAATGATTTGGCTCGCCGTTTTTTGTATAAAGATTGCTGCCGACGACGCCAACCTCGCGATGAAAATCTAAGAATGTTTTCAGCTCATATATCGCGTTATTAACTAATAGGGTATCTCCGTTTAAAAAATAGAGATATTCCCCCTTTGCAATGATAGAGCCCAAATTATTGGCCCTTCCGAAGCCAAGATTCTCTTTGGCGTCTATAACATGAACGTCGCTATTTTCTAACGTTCTTAATCTCCGCAATTCTTCACAATCTTGCGAATTATCGACAATAATTATTTCATAAGAAAACCCTCGCGATTTCTCTTTTATAGAATCGATCGCGTTTTTAATTAGCTCACTCGTTTTATAGTTAACCATTATTATTGAAACGTCAACGCTTTGAATGTTCATAAGTTATAGAACTTGAAGTTTTCCTTCCTTCGTCGAGAATACAATATGCGATTGCTTAATAGATGGATGAAGTTTATCTTTCTCCGACAAATCCAATTTGCCAAAATACGGCCACTGGATATTAATATCGGGGTCGTTCCACATAATGCCACCTTCATTCCCAGGATCGTAAACGTCATCAACTTGATATTCAAAAATTGCGGTATCGCTCAAAACAACAAAGCCGTGAGCAAAACCTCTTGGAATCATGAGCATCTTATGGTTTTCGCTGGAAAGGATGACACCAACGTATTTACCATAGGTAAGAGAGTCTTTTCGCAAATCAACTGCAACGTCATAGACTTCACCTTCCACTACTCGAACTAACTTAGCCTGTGGCTTTCTCGTTTGAAAATGAAGACCGCGTAACACGCCTTTGTGTGATTTACTTTGATTTGCCTGAACGAAATTGTACGTTAGCCCAGCTTGATCAAACTCATCCTTTTGATAAGTTTCCATGAAGTACCCCCTATCATCGCCAAAGCTTTTTGGCTCAATGATATAGACGCCTTCGATATTCGTTTTGCTAAAAATGAATGACATAATTAATATTTGACTTTCCCCTCTGCCACGCGAATCAAATGCTGGCCATATTCATTTTTGCTCATCGAATTACCAACGTCCAATATTTCTTCTTTGGTAATCCAGCCGTTTTTATAAGCAATTTCTTCGGGACAACAAATTTTTAATCCTTGATGTTCCTCTATTGTTTTTACAAATAAGGAAGCATCAAAGAGGGACTCGTGAGTCCCCGTATCGAGCCAAGAATAGCCCCTACCCAATAAGGTAACGTGTAATGTTTTATCACGAAGATATAGGTTATTAAGTTCAGTGATTTCCAATTCTCCACGAGGTGACGGCTTCACTAGTTTTGCCTTATTTGCAACGCCTCTTGGATAAAAATATAAACCGGTCACTGCGTAATTGCTTTTTGGATGTGGGTCTTTTTCAACAATTACCAACGGGTTTTTGGACTCGTCCATTTCAATAACGCCAAATCTCTCTGGGTCATTTACATAATAGCCGTAAATCGTCGCCAATCCTTCTTTTTCCGCTCGCTCAACGGAATTACGAAGATGTTTGGTTAGCCCGTCTCCATAAAAGATGTTATCCCCTAGCACCATGGCGCATGCTTCATCCCCAATAAAATTTTCCCCAAGAGTGAAGGCTTGCGCTAAACCGTCTGGCGTAGGTTGGACTTTATACGACAAATGAATCCCAAAGGATGATCCATCGCCAAGCAATTCCTCAAAGCGAGGAGTATCAGTCGGTGTGCTGATAATCAAAATATCTCTTATGCCCGCCAGCATTAGAATGCTAAGCGGATAGAAAATCATTGGTTTGTCATAAACCGGAAGCAGTTGCTTTGACGTTACTTTAGTTAATGGATACAGGCGTGTACCTGACCCCCCAGCTAGAATGATACCTTTCATCATAAACTCCGATGTTATTAAAGAGAAATAATTTATTGACTTAATATAATATCAAATTTTTCCGCGCGCGGCGCATAGGGCAGTCTAAGGGCGCTGAAGATAAACGCTTTGCGAGATACCTTTTGGTATCATGGAAATCGAGTAAAGCATTAGGGGATAAGCTATTGATTGCCTCCAAAATACTCTAGCAAAACAGTTTTCGTATGATTAATTGTAAAGTCTCGCTCCCATAAAATCCGATTTGGTTCGCTAAAGCGGACGCCGACATTGGATAGTTTAGTTATAGCGTCGACGTAATCTTCAATACTTTTGCAAACGAAGCAGTCGCAGCCATCGATGGAGTAACCAGAAAACGATTCAGGACTCCCCACAATTAATTTACCATACATTAAGGATTCTTCGGTTTTAACTTTCATGCCGCTTCCGCTAAAAATGGGAAAAATCATTATATCTGCGTTCAAGAAGCAACCATGAATATCGGCCGCAGTACCATGATTGATAACATTAGGTTTAAGAGAAAAGTCTATTCTTTCCATTTGATAACCATAAATGTCGAAAATAGTAGTTGGGCATCTATCCGCGAGTTGATTATTGATAAAAGCCACTGCTTCTATGTTGGGCTTAAAATAAGAACCAACGAAAGTGAAGTGATTCTTCCTCTTTGTTTGTTTCAAAAAGTTCTTGTCTTCAATAGTTAGTTTATCCTCCATTGAGACGGGGAGTCTAATAATTTTAGAAGAGATAAAACGATAGTTTTTTAATATGGCCTTTTCGTCTCTTTCGCTCAGAACAAAAGAATAATCAGCGTAACGAAGAGTTAGTTCTTCATTATGATGTATGGTTTTATACCATAGTTTATTGCGACACGCCTTAGCAAATTCTATCTCACAATTATGGAAAAAAACTGCCACTTTTTTATTATGTTTTTTGGCAATTTTAGCAAAATAGCCAAGATTGCTGTTTTCAATGAAAACAATTTTTGCGGCGG
>DBJG01000046.1:12797-18397 GCA_002296455.1 Caryophanales bacterium UBA782
GGTTGTTTTAATGATACGAAGGATTCTCTTAACTTCTCTATAGCTATAAAAAACAGGGACCGGTGATGTCACAAAGTCGATCAAAGAATGAAACTTTGAACGATTGAAATCGCTAAAAACGTTTGCCTGTTCAACGTCATACAATTCTTCAAGGACTTTTAAGTGAGAAGATTCTCCGCCGCTTCCGCCGTTATGAACCTTATTCAAATCAAGCTCGTTTATATATAAAACTTTTATTTTTTTAGGCATAGTAGTGTCTCGATATGTTCGCTTTCGTTCTCTTTTTCGTGAAGAGAGTATATAACCTTTACAGAAGTGATTCTATTTTCATATTGAAATGTACCAAAGAAAATAGAGAAAGGTGCAATAGTTGTATACGCAGTCAGTTGTTCCGAAATAAAGCCTGTCGCAAAAAATACAACGGCTGACAAAATAACAGTAATCAAAATAGGCCTGTCAACAAAAAGGCGTTGATTCCCATACACTTTGGTTGTCGCCAACAAGCTCATTAGATAGATGCATACAAACAGCAACATGCCTATGCCACCCGTTTGACCTAGCAATGTAATATAAGTGCTTTCGGTCCCAACATTTGAGTAAATCCCGAAAGAACCATACCCAGCCCCAAAAAATGATACTTGAGACAACGAATCGGTAACTTGTCTTATGTGTTCTATCGTAGATCCGTCATAAATATAGCTAATGATTTTCTCTCCAAACAGAGCTGCTCCAATAATTACGGCAAAAACAAAAAGCGCAACAATTCCAGCCCTATATTTTGGTCGAAAAGCAAAGAGCATTATGGGCAACAAAAAAAGAACAGGTATGATTATTCCCCTAGTAAATGTCAAAATCAAAGCGGAAAAATCAATGACAAAGACAAAGAGGTAGAGGGCCTTTCTGCCCTTATTTAAGAGCAAAGAGCAAAAAGAGAAAAGAACACTCATTAAAAGACCATACCCAGACGTTAATGGCGTGCCCCAAAAGCCAACGAGTCTCTTTTGCGAGAAAAACTCATTTCCATATTGGCCATAGAAATTACCAGGCAAGCCATTAATTAAAACATTGTTTTTAATATCTTCAAGATAATGGCCAAAGCCGATTGTATCAGTCCAAAAGGTGATTGTTCCAAACATTCGATCTAAAAAGAAATCAAGCAAGCCGAATAAAGCAACGAAGGTAATAAATTTCAAACAGTACCACTTAAAAAAATTTGCCATAGATTGACGGTTCGCGCCCATACCAATAAGTATCATTCCCGGCAATAAAACAGAGGCTCTGACAGAGGCGATGATGTTAACCAAAGACGCATCGGAGCCAACGAGAAAGGTGAACGACAAAACCACAAAGCAAAAAGCGAAATAAATGGTCAGCAATCGATACAATGGGGAGTTAGTTTTCCTGCGAAATAGAAAAGAAATAGTCATTAAAAGTAAAAAGGCGACGTCTTTAGCATGAAAAAGAATTTTTATAAAGGCGACGTTAGGAATGAACTTATATAAAATCGCTAAAACAAAATCTTGAAAAACAAGCCATATAATCAGTGCTTGAACCCCAAGCGTATAGCAGTCCCTTTTGTTACTCTTATAATTAAGACAATTTGATAACATCTAAAATTCTTTTTGCGCTCAATTTCCACGTATAAATTTGGAATTTTTTTCTTGTTTGTTGAAGAAGTTCATCCTTCTGCTGGCTTCCCAAAGATAGGATAGACTTTAGTTTAACATAGAAATCCGCTTTGTCGTTCAGTTTAAAGAAATATGGATAGTCATCACTCAATATTTCTATTGAGGTCGGTATGTCAGAACATAAAGGCAAGCTATTAAGAATGGTCGCTTCTATTACGGGGATTCCAAATCCTTCATAAATTGAAGGAAAGACGAAACAATCGGAATGAGAATAAATATATGGCAAAGACTTATCATCGACAAACCCCAAGAAGTGGAGCTTTTCTTTCGTATCAAAGCCGATTTTGCTCAGCAATTTTTCTGTTTTCCAGCCCTTCCGCCCTACAATAACTAAATCAGGAATTGAATCGTCTTTTTTCCATATGGTACCCATTTGTTCGATAAGCCATCGAAAATTTTTTCTTGGCTCGATAGTGGATAAACACAAAAGATAATGAGCGGGGACATCTTTTTTTATCTTTGAATCGACACTTTGAATGGAGGGCTTGATGTCACACCCGTTATAAGTGACAAGTATGTCATCGACATTTCTTTTTAACAAATGGTGGATTCTTTCCCTAGAAAAATTTGAAACGGTAAATATTTTTTCAGATCTTTTTGCAGCGTACCGATAGCCAAGTTTAAAAAACACACGGCTTTTAAATGTCATTGTTTTTGGAACGTCAAACACGACCATATCATGAATTGTGGTATAGACTTTTATGTCTTTTCTTAAGCGTGATAAAAAACTGGGAGGAAAAGCAAAAAACAACGCCGCATCAGGCTTACTGCCGTTTATGAACTTAGGAAGAGAAAACAGCAAAATTTTAACTCGATTCCCTCTTAAAATAGCCGTTTTCACATTTGGCTGGGCCAATTCTCCCGGTTTGAAAAACTTAATTTTGTTTTTAAAAATCAACAAAAAGTTTATAGACTGGTCCTTAATTAATTCTTTCGTAATGCAAAGAGTGTATCGTTCAATTCCAGAAAAATTGTCGTCTAGAGAAGTTAAATCAATTGCAACATTCATTTTGTGTCCCATCTTGTCTCAACCGCAATATCTTTTTCTTGTTAAAAACAATTAATAAGAGCATTTTTACCAAAAACCAAAAATCAAGCCAATACCGTTTAAAAAGGCGCCGAAAGTCTTTAAGCAAGCGAAAAAGCCATTCAAATCCAATTTTGCTCATCCACTTGGGAGCTCTTTGAACCGAACCAGCAAGGAAATCTATGGTGGCGCCGACATTAAAATAAAGTCCTGGGCCGAAGTAATCATAATTGCTAAAGAAAAATTGCTCCGTCTTCGGAAAGCCGGTACATAAAAGGATTATGTTCGCCTTAGAATCGTTTATTTGTTGAATATAACGAAGAGAGACTTCTTTGTCTTTTTCAAAACCAAATTCAGGGCACAAAACAGAAACCACACGAACGTTTGGATATTGTTTTTCTATATTCGTTTTTGCTCTATCGCCAACGCCTGGTTTACCACCAAACAAAGCAACAGTTAGTTCTTTTTTATTGGCAAGTTCTAAAACCATCGGAGTCAGATCTGAGCCAGAAATCTTATATTTGAATTTGCTTTTCCGAGTAATCTTCGCTAGCCATAAAACCGGGACGCCGTCGATTACTGAATAGTCTGCAGAATTAATAGATTGACGAATAAAAGAATCCCTATACGCGACCCGAAGTCCATCGAGATTTGGAGTTTCGGTAATAATTTTTTTATTGTCAGCAATATCTTGTTCGTAGTGCTTTAAAAGTTCATCTGGAGAGAAGCTGTCAAATTTTAGAAAAGTTATATAGTCCTTCATGATATACTAATGTCAAATTCTTAATCCTTAGCTCGGCAATGAGGCTTATGGTATCAATTATAGCCGTTCTCCTCCAATATTTTTTTAATTTGGTCTGGCTTTGCTTTTGAAGCCACATACACACCATCTTTTGACACAGCCACAATCGCGTCAGAAAGCCCGTTTACAACAACCATAGTATCGGTTTCGTTTACAAGTTTAACGTTGCTGCAGTTATTTAGAACGCCTTTCCCGAACACGGGTCCCTCCATGAACTCCGTAAAAGCATTCCAACTGCCTAAATCCTCCCAACGGCCATTGAATCTCATCACGCGAATACTGGGTTCGTGCTCCACCACAGCGTAATCAACGCTTATCTTTGTAGCGGTTTCATAGTGGGCATAAAAAGATTGATAATCTGTAAAATTCAGTAGTTCTTTCGCTCGATTGAGCATATACCCAATCTTGAATCCAAAAATACCCGCATTCCACAAGGCACCTTGCTCAATATACTTTTTTGCTATCTCAGTATCTGGTTTTTCTGCAAAACGGAGAACCTCACTTATGGGCTGGTTGTCTTTAGGAATGATATAGCCATATTTCGAGGCGGGCTCCGTTGGCTCAATCCCAATAAGAGAAAGATTCGATTCATTGTCACTAACAATAGAGTCAAGTCTCTTGAGCGCTTCAAAATAATCGTCGTTTACATAGGGATCGACTGGGCAAACAATCACATTTTCATTTTCGTTTACGTGCATCACGTCACGCGAATAAGCGACCGCTAAAACAATCGCGGGGAACGTGTCCCTTCTCGCTGGCTCGACAGAAATATGGATATCTTCGCCAAGTTGTTCCTTTAAAAGAGGAATTTGTGTTTCCCCTGCCGCAATTAAAACATTTGCGTCGGAGTCAATGCGCTTGATGGAATGATACATCCTTTGCACCATAGATTCATAAGCGCCCTGTTTGTTCTTAAAGAAAGGAATAAACTGTTTCGACCGAACGTCGTTGGAAAGAGGCCATAGCCTTTTCCCCGATCCACCTGATAGCAAGATAATATTCATACTTTCTAAAAAAATCTCTCTTCTAGCATTAGACACAAACAATGATAAATTGGCAGATGGAGCTCTTGAACCATAAATGTTTCATCCGCCGGTGCTTTGATTGTGACATCCGCGATATTGGCAAGCTCGCCACCGCTTTCCCCGGTTAAAGCAATAACTTTAAGACCTTTAGCTTTTGCTGTGACAGCTGCATACAGCAAATTTTTAGAATTACCAGATGTTGAAATCCCTAAAAAGACATCACCCTCATTGCCATACACATTAACTTGTTGCGCGAACATTAACAATCCGCCATCGGGTACATCGTTAACGAAAGCGGTGTTTAGAGCTTGATGGTCGCTGAGCGCGATACACGGAAGACCACCTTGAAGGTGTTTTGATAATTCTTTTCCACGGATTGGTTCGATTGATACTAGTTTATTTGCAAAATTTTCAGAAACCGGTCTTTTTTTCTTGAACCCCTTCATCAATTCTCCAGCGATATGTTCGCTGTCGGCGCAGCTTCCTCCGTTGCCAGCAATCAATAACTTGTGATTGGATGAAAAACATTCTTCAAGGATATGAAAAGCGTCAAGAATTTGATGCTTGCACGTATTTAAAGATTGATATCTTTCGATTAACTGCTCGGCACTATAATGGTAGTTCTCGTTTTCCATAGTTATAATCGTTCTCGTTTTCTGAAAAATGGACCTTTTTCGCAAATGAAAGCACAAAAATTATTTCTCTTTCGTCGTTTCAATGTCAAACACTTCGGGGGAATAATAAATGACGTTGGTTCCCTGCTTTTCGAAACTGAATGGGACTTCCATCAAAGTAGATAAGGCTTTTCTAACGGCCTCTCGCTTATCTTCTTGAACGTAAAACAAAAGAAAACCGCCACCGCCTGCACCAAGTAGTTTTCCGCCAAGAGCTCCCGCGTCAATAGCTTTATTGTAAAAATCATCAATTTTGTTGGAAGAAATAGAGCCTCCAGTCTGTTTTTTTAGTTTCCAAGTGGTGTCAAGAAGGCGACCAAAATCGTCTAGGTCTTTGCCATCGTTTTCTAAAACTTCTTCTGCTTCATCGACAAGGGAAAGCAT
>DBJG01000046.1:18456-25618 GCA_002296455.1 Caryophanales bacterium UBA782
TGTTCATCAATTGGGAATGTTCTTCTTCAATTGAAGCAACGGTTGATTTCTGAATGTCGAAACTAAATCTTGTGAAGCCGGTGAAAAGAAGAATCAAATTACGATTTAGCTGATGCAAACGATCTGGCGAAACAATTAAGGGGCGAACATGGAAATGGCCCTTTTCAAAGTCGATACGGTTGAAGCCACCAAAACTTGCGGCAATTTGATCCTGCCACCCTCCAGCTTCTGCACATAAATCCCGTTCAAGATGTATGGCGTCTTTCGCGAGTTTTTCCTTAGAGGCATATTTTCCTTTTAAACAATAGAAAGCATTTAAAAGGCCGACAGCAAAAGTTGAACTAGTACCCAACCCAGTTCTCGCCGGCAAATCGGCATCATATGCAATATGAAGTTCGTGCATATCAAGGAACTTCATTGCATTCCTAACCATTGGGTGTTCCAATTCATCAACGCTGGTTACCCTTTCGGTTTTTGCGTAGACAAGCTCGGTTGAATAATCAAAGAAACGTGGAAGATGTCTGACTGTTACATAAACATATTTATCGAAAGTTGTAGATAAAACAGAACCTCCATACTTATTGAAAAACTGAGGTATGTCTGTTCCTCCGCCAAAGAAACTCATTCTGAATGGGGTTTTTGTAATAATCATTTTTTGCTCCGTTATAATTGAATTAAGTTAGCGAAAGTTCAAACTGCATTTTTGCTTAATTCAAAAAATGTTCTTTTCGGTCCGTCACTAGCAATCGCCAGCTAACGCTATCGAAAAGCCATATATGATTATATTAGTCAAAGCTCGACTGGGAAACGGAGAATAATGTAATCCGCTAAAATCGCTGGCTTGAAACATATATAGAAGTATGGCTGAAACACATCGTTTCAACAAAAGGTGAGCACTGACCCAATTTGATTCCTGGGGGAATAGCCATATAATTTAGATATACACGCGCATATATTTCAAGGAGGTAACACCATGTGCACCGCGATTACTTTAAAGACGAAAGATTTCTATTTCGGTAGAAACCTGGATTATGAGTTTTCCTATGGGGAGGAAATCGTCATCACCCCTAGGAATTATTCATTCTCCTTCCGTCACGAAAAAGAAATGAAGCATCATCTTGCTCTTATCGGCGTGGCTCACTTATCTAATGGGTATCCTCTTTATTATGATGCGATAAATGAGGCTGGGCTTGGAATGGCAGGTCTTAATTTCATTGGGAATGCTCACTACTCCTCAAAACTGCTCAAAAGCAAAAACAATGTCGCTCAATTCGAGCTCATCCCTTGGATTCTCTCACAAGCAAAGAAAGTAACGGAGGCAAAAGAACTCATTCAGAAAATCAATATCGTCGATACCCCTTTCTCCGCTAAATACCCACCTTCTGAGCTGCACTATATCATCGCCGACAAAGAACAATGCATCGTACTAGAGTCTATGAAAGAAGGCATCCGTGTATACGATAATCCAATCGGCGTTCTCACAAACAATCCCCCTTTTAATGAACAACTCTTCTGGCTCAATCGCTATATGAATTTATCAAGAAAAGAACCAAAGAATCAATTTTCTAATCTGGCGCCACTACATGCCTATAGCCGCGGCATGGGAGCGATTGGTTTACCTGGCGACTTATCGAGTTCTTCTCGCTTTGCTAAAGTCGCGTTTACCAAACTCAATAGCGTTTCCTCCACCGATGAACTCTCTAGCGTATCTCAATTCTTTCATATCCTTCAAAGCGTGGAGCAGCAACGTGGTGTTGCCGAAGTCAAAGACAATGAATACGAATTCACCATTTATTCGACTTGCTATAATTGCGATAAAGGCATTTGCTATTACACGAGTTATGGCAATCGCAGGATGAATGCGATCGACATGAAAAAAGAAAACCTCGACGATGAGAAACTGATTCCGTTCTCTATGAACCTGAAAGAGGATGTGTTGTATCAAAACTAATCGGAAAGAGGATTCATAGCCTCTTTTTCGTCAGCATAAATTTTGAACATTTAACTATATTTTATCGATAATTCGATAATAATTACGATAAGCCGGTATTTTAGTACCGGTACTCTTTTCTTGGATTATACTAAGTATTGGTAAAACATTTTTGGAGGATTATTCTAAATGAGATTTACTTTACCAAGAGACGTCTACTTCGGCAAAGATGCCCTCGCCGAGCTAAAGAATTTGAAGGGCAAAAAAGCTATCGTCGTCACTGGCGGACACGCCATGCAAAAATATGGTTTCTTAGAGAAAACCGTGAACTACCTCAAAGAAGCCGGCTTAGAAGTCAAAACCTTCGAAGGCGTTGAAAATGACCCAACCATCCAAACCGTTATGAAAGGAGCGGCTGCGATGAGAGAATTTGAGCCAGATTGGATTATCGCTTTAGGCGGCGGTTCCCCAATTGACGCTGCAAAAGCCATGTGGGTTTTCTATGAATACCCAGAAGAGTCCTTCGACTCCATCATCCAACCATTCTCCTTCCCAACATTAAGAAAGAAAGCGAAATTCGTCGCCATCGGTAGCACTTCTGGAACCGCGACCGAAGTCACCGCCTTCTCTGTCATCACCGACCCAGAAAAAGGTATCAAATACCCACTTGCTGACTTCAACATCACACCAGATATCGCGATTGTTGACCCAGCGCTCCCTCTTACGATGCCAAAATCCGTCACCGCATTCACCGGAATGGACGCTTTAACTCACGCGACCGAAGCCTATGTGAGCCTATTTGCCAACGACTTCACCGATCCTCTTGCTTTACACGCAATCGAGCTCATCGTGAAGAACCTCGTTAATTCCTACAACGGAGACGAAAAAGCGAGAGAAGAAATGCACTATGCGCAGTGCTTAGCGGGTATGGCTTTCTCTAACGCCTTACTCGGCATCACCCACTCCTTGGCCCACAAGACAGGTGCTGCTTTCTCCACAGGACACGTCCCACACGGAGAAGCCAACGCAATGTATCTCCCACACGTCATCGAATTCAACGCGAAAGACGAAAGAGCGAAAGAAAGATATGCCCATATCGCTGATTTCTTACATCTTGGTGGCGATACTCTCGATGAGAAAGTCGAGCGTTATATCGGCCTCGTGAAATCCCTTGATCGTGAGCTTGGCATCCCGCACGGCTTGAAAGAGTTCGGCGTCAAAGAAGACGAATTCTTAGAGAAGTTAAACACAATCGCCCACAACGCCGTCTTAGACGCTTGCTCCCCAGAGAATCCAAGAAAAGTCGACGACGAATTAATGGCGAAGATTCTCAAAGCCTGCTACTACGACACTAAAGTCGATTTCTAATCACCACAAAAGAAAGGAACCATCGAATCATTCGGTGGTTCTTTTTTCTTTGAAATGTGCGCTTTGCAAAAAACGATTGGAGCAACAAATTCATTTATTTTGTTTCCAAAAGTTCATAGTTTCTAATTCTCTTATTCACAATCATTGGTTTTAAATATCCATTGCTCGTTAATTCTGAACACCAATTGATAATTGTCCGGTTACTAACTTTTAACTTTTCCGCCATGTCAATTGGCGCGAATGAGACAAAATGATGCTTCCGCAAATATTCAAGAAACACTTTAGCCTTATTGGACAAATGAGATTGTCGTTCGTCTTCGTTATTCCTCGTTTCTCTCATTGCAATAGACAAAACCTTTGAGGCATATAATTTGAATACTTTTAAAAAATAGCGGAACCAAATCTCTGGATGGGGTGGATTATCTCTTCCATCATAATACGAAACAGGCAAACCCATTTGGATGGAATCGTAATATTCGTCGATGTCATATGACATAAATTCCTCTAGCGATCCAATATTTTTAAACCCATATCCAGCGAGGGACAAATAATAGCTTGAAAGAATTCTAGCCGTTCTTCCATTACCATCCTCAAATGGGTGAATCGTAACCAATTGGTAATGAATAATTGCAGCCTTAATCAAAGGATGGTCATTTGAGGCGTTAACATATTCACATAATTCGTCTAACAAATTAGATACTTCGCGAGAATCCGGCGGAATATACGCGGGGGTTCCGTCATCGTTCCAAACCGCAAAAAGAACGCCAGGGGGCATTGGGCCTCTTAATCCAATCTTTTCTTTTGGTTCACCATCACATATTTGCTTTTGGACTTCCAATATCATCTTTTTTGATAAAGAGTGCCTGTTTTCTAATTTCTTTTCCAAAAACCCCAACGCCAAATAATAATTTCTTATTTCTTGCTCCGGTTTAAGAAGGTGCCTGTTTTTAGACTCAATAGCGAAATTGGCTTGTTGGTAGGATAATGGATTACCTTCAATTTTATTCGAAGCATAGGAGGACATCTTTTTTGTGTTTTTTCTAAATTTATTCGATAGATTGGTAGGAATCTTGACTGTATTTAATAAAACTTTGTTTTTTTCGATATCTAAAATATCGTTAAGGATATTGTTGTCTATAATAGCTTTTATCACTAGAAAACCTCCTGCTAGTATTTTCGCATAATTTCACTATTTCTTCACTATTTTTTCACTATTTTGTAGTTCTATTTATATGGAAAGGACTCGTGAATATGGGCTGTTTCCGCTTTTATCACGTAATTCTATTATCAAAAATGAACGCAATCGTTATTTCCGCTTGATTCCACCAATGAAGGCTTTTTCAAACGTATCATCCATTACAAATGGCTTATGCTCTTCTTCCGCCTTCGTAATCGCATTTTTCTCTAATAAGGAAGAAGCAATCTTCCGATTTTCTTTTTCTTTCTTTTCTCCATAATCGTCCAAGAAAGAATATGCCTCCCCTTCTTTTTCATAGCCAAGGATTTTATCAAGCTGAACCTTGCTTGCCGAAGAGAAGATATTCTTCTCCACGAATTCGTTATAGGTTTGCTTCAATTCTTTAATAAGCGCTTTCGTTTTTGCGCGTTGGCTGCCACCACCCCCATTGTCGCATACCGCACAGTTTTCCGTAAAACGGCAAGCGCACTGGATAAAGGAAAGATGATTCTCGTTTTTAAACGCAATAATATCGGCTTCACGAATAAGATACATAGGTCTTATCACTTCCATACCGCCATAATTGGTGCTTGGGAGCTTTGGTAACATCGTTTGGAAGGACCCGGCGTTAAGCATATTCATAAGAGTCGTCTCAATCACATCGTCATAATGGTGACCCAAGGCGATTTTATTGCACCCATAACCTTTAGCAATGCGATAAAGAGCGCCCCTTCTCATTTTCGCGCATAGATAGCAAGGCGATTCCGTCTGAGAATTAGCAATCTCGAAAATATCGGTGTTTACAACGACTGCA
The DNA here is from genome assembly GCA_002296455.1 of Caryophanales bacterium UBA782. Lineage (GTDB taxonomy): Bacteria > Bacillota_I > Bacilli_A > RFN20 > CAG-826 > UBA4951. Next base: position 23,746 of record DBJG01000046.1, read on the forward strand.
GGGATTTCGAGCAATGAAAGGTTCTTCTTAATCATTTGGATGTTGATGGGGTTATATCCTGGATCCATCACTAAGAACTTCGCCTCAAAAGGAAAATCCCCATACTTCAATAGGCGCTTGAAAAGTAATGCCATAATCATGGAATCCTTGCCACCGGAAATGCAAACGCATACCTTATCCCCTGGCTCAATCAATTTGTATATTTTGATCGCACGAGTAAAACGACTCCACAAAGCGATACGGTAATCTTTTTGAAGCTTTCTCTCTAAATCGTCTGCGTAGGAAAGCTCTTTTCGTTTTTTCTTATTTTCCATCAGCTATCTCCTTTATTGCGTTCCCTAGCGCGAGCACGTCTTCTTCTTTCGACAAAGAGCAAAGAGAGACGCGGAAGCTCGTAAGCGCCCTTTGCTTATCATGATAAACGCTCATGATGACTTTAGATGGGGTATTCGTGATAGAACAAGCGGATTTCTGAGAAACATAGAAACCTCGCTCGTTTAATAAAGAAACCATCTCATTTCCCTTTTTATTAGGCAAACTCAAATTCACGATAAAAGGGTTTTCGTCAAACGAATTAATCTGCAACCCACGAACCCCTTTTATGGAAGACAAAAATAACATTTGTAGTGATTTTGTTTTTTGAAAATTCTTTTCTTGATTTGCCAATGCGATTTCAAGCGCTTTCGCACTAGAAGCGATAAGCCCAACCGCAGGCGTCCCGCTTCGATAAATCGACACGCTGGAGCCACCATCAAGTAGCGGCGTTAAAACGATATTCTTCTTTTTTAGCAAAACGCCCGTTCCGATAATGCCACCGAATTTATGTGGTGCGAAAGAAACCAAATCAAAAGAGGATAAATCGCAAGGAATTTTTCCAATCGCTTGTGTTGCGTCTACAAGCAAAAAACCGGAAGAACGTTCGTGAACAATCTGATTCGCTTCAAAAACGGGTTCAATCGCCCCAAGTTCTCCTTCCACAAGAGAAAGACAAGCTAAAACCGTATCTTCGTCCACTTTGTTGGCAAGGTCATTCAGATCAATCTTTCCGTTTGGCAAGGAGCGAACAAGACTTGCTTCCGCGCCCATCGTTACCATAGAGGCCATCGCTGCATTGGTAGAACTATGTTCAAATTCACTTGCAACAATTTTACTTTTTGCGCCCCCATAAGAAGAAAACACCCCTTTGATGGCAAGATTATTCGATTCTGTGGCACTAGAGGTGTAAATCGCTTCATAAACGTTAGGATTTAGATGAAGCAGAGCGAAAATCTTTTCATTCGCTTCCCGATAAAGCTCTAACGATTTTCTTCCTTCTTCATGAAGAGAATTCGCGTTTCCTCTTGCTAAAAGCTCGACGCGTCGAAATTCATCAAGAACCTCTGGAAGGACAGGATAATTCGCGGTGTAATCAAAATAAGCCATACAATCGTTTATTATAAAGCAGTTATTTGATAATCAATCGAACGAACTTTCGCTCCTTGAAGAATAAAATCGGTTGAGGAAAGCCCCCCTATGTAGTAGAGTTTTCTTTGCTCTAAGCAAAGAGAAGTATATTGAAATCATGGGAAAATACGTTAAAGCAAAAAAAGTGAATCCAAAGAAGAAATCTTCTGGGTTCGGAAAGAAAGTCTGGAATGTGGTAAAAACCACCCTTTTGAGTCTATTCAGCAACCAAACCTGTGTGGACGCGAAAGACAAAAAATGGTATTGGGCCGTTCCTCTTGGCCTAATTGCCACCGTCATCGCGGTGATTCCATTAGGAGTTTCGCAGTGGAATCAAAAAGGTTCGATGGTAATCGAATCCCCGACATATGGCATTGAAAACGGACTCATTGCCTTCCAAGAATCATTAGAAGACAAAAACATCTCCGTG
>DBJG01000043.1 GCA_002296455.1 Caryophanales bacterium UBA782
GATTTGAATGGCATCACGAAAAAGTTGGATTACCTTCATGACTTGGGCGTGAATCTTCTTTGGATTTGCCCTCTTTTCGCTTCCCCAATGGTAGATAACGGCTACGACGTGAGCGATTATTACTCGATTAATTCTCGATATGGAACGATGGAAGATTTCGATCGTTTGATTGAAAAAGCGCATCGCCTTGGCATCCGCGTCCTTTTGGATTTGACGATCAATCACACAAGCGATCAGCATCCGTGGTTTCAAATGGCGATCAAAGATGAGGATAGCAAAGAACGCGGTTACTATTTTTTCAAAAAGGGGAAAAGAGAAAACGGGAAAATACTTGCCCCAAATAACTGGGCTGGTTTTTTCGGGGGGAGCGTTTGGGAGAAAGTCCCAGGAAGCGAAGACGATTTCTATTTCCACATTTTCGATAAAAGAATGCCTGACGTAAACTGGAATAATCTCGATTTGCGAAACGAATATTACAACATCGCCCGCTTTTGGCTCAATAAGGGAGCGGATGGTTTCCGACTTGACGCATGCGCACATTTAGCGAAAGACACTTCTTTTGCGGATTCGGACAAAGAAAAAGATCGTGATGGCTTTGTTTTGGATACGAACCGTTTTTCGAATCGTCCTGAACTATTCGATTATCTCCGTGATTTCAAAGAGAATGTCCTTTCTCATTTTAATTGCCTTACGATTGGCGAAGTGGGTGGATGCATCTCTCCTGAAGAAAGTTTGCGTCTCTCAAATTATCAAGACGGTTCTATCAACATGGTTTTCAACTTCGACACCGTTTGGAACAACGGGGCCTATAATTCTGTGGATAAAAAGGACGAGGAAATCAAAACTGACGTTTTGCTTTTAAAGAAAAATTTTATGCGTTGGTACGATGTGTGCCACGAGAAAGCTGATATGCCTCTATATTGGTGCAACCACGATCACCCTCGTGTACTAAGCCAATATGGTGACATCCGTTACCGCGATGAAAGTGCCAAAATGCTTTTGACGACGCTTCTTTTTCTTTACGGAACCCCCTTCATTTATCAAGGTGACGAAATCGGAATGAGCAATGTCCGCTACGAGAAAGCGGAGGACTTCTTTGCAGGCGATCCTTCCAATGTGACTGAAGTGATTTCCTTGCGCAATGCGCACTACGCGGAAGAAGAAATCGTTCGTTATTTAAGAAGATGTAGCCGCGTCAATGCACGGACGCCAATTCAATGGAGCAACGAAGAAAATGCTGGCTTTTCCACCCATAAACCAGTCAATCCCGTGGACCCTGATTATTTAGAAGGGGTGAACGTCCAAAGCGAGATGGAAGATCCTTATAGCATTCTCAATTTCTTCCAATATGCCATTTGGAAAAGAAGGGACCCTTTATTCAACGATGCCGTCAATAACGGCAAACTCACACTTGTAGACCCAAATCACCCAGATGTTTTTGCTTATATGCATAGCGGTGCCGCTGGTCTGAAACTCATGGTGATCAGCAATTTCAGGCCTTATGAAGTGAAATTCACTTTTTATTACGATATTGCTGATGTTGTGCTTCATAATTACGACAAGGTTTTGATAGAAAATCACGTTTTCACTCTAAGACCTTATGAATCTTTCTTATTACTCTTACGATGATCAAAACTTACTGGATTAAATCAAACGCACCATTTTCCCGCTCCTCTTTCCGTACGAAGCTAGACGCACTCAAAATCCCATATCAATTGGAAGTGAGAGGGGAGAAAGAGATGATACTATCAAGCGAAAAGGATATTTCCCACGCTCTTGAAGGCATTTTGATTACGATTGGAGAGAATGAAGGCGTAAGAGTTACCGCCTTAAGAACGCACAACGAAGGAGAACTCGCCACAAAATGTGTCGATGAAGCCCTCTCCTTTTATCCGAATAGTGTACGATATATCAGCGATATCATTCTTAAAGAATTGTCTTTTGGCAATTATTCATCTTTCCCGCTTTTGAGCGCGGAATTTCATTCTATCGATGAGACGATTCTTCTTACTGTTGGTGCATATTTGCGGAATAATTGCTCAATTAATAGCGCGAGCGAAAGTTTATACATTCACCGCAATACGTTCCGTTATCGCTTGGATCATTTCCGCAAAGAGACGAATCTTGATTTGCATGACTATCATGACGTCTTGCTCCTCGAACTTTATTTTCAACTCGGGAGGAAGCGTTCGTGAGCGAAAACGATTCTCTCTTCACACACATCACAGGCATTTCTGCGCCCATTTTCTTTCCAAAAGGGCAAATAATTACTTTTCTTTCTTCTAGTGATTATGCCATTCGCGACTATTTTCATTCACTCGTTATGGAAAACGACTGTCCGTTTTTCTTCCAAAATCACCCCATAGGTAAAAACAATATCCTGTTTTTGAACACCGATGGTTTTTTGTTTCCCTCGTTAAGCACTTTTGACAATTTAGCGTTTTCTTTGAAAAACCGTAAACTTCCGAAAAAAGAAGTGGAGATGAAAGTAGACGAAATGGCTTCTTTTTTGAATTTAAATGAGAAACTTGGCGAAAAAGTAAGCGAATTATCGAAAATAGAACAGGAAAAAGTCCTTTTGGGGAAACGTTTCATTTTAGACGCCTCTTTATACGTTATTTTGGATACTCAGTTCAGTAAAGGGATTGAGAAAGCATTTGTCTCGTTGGTTCGTAAGAAAAACGCTTCTGTTCTTCTCCTAACGAAAAATATAAGTTTTTCCTTGCTCGTATCGGAAAAAGTCATTGTGAATTTTGGAAGCAATCACGAAGAAATCGGTACGCCGGTGTCTTTGTTGACAAGTCCCTCTCTATTAAGCACGATGCGTCTATTGAATCAGCCATATCTCAACGTGATTCCTATCGAATACGAAGGCGATGTCATTCATCTATTGGGTAAGAAAATTGCTTTAAAAGACCCAAACTACGCATATTTAGCCATCCGCCCAGATTCCATTTCTCTTGCGGAAAAAGGAACCTATGAGGGTAGCATTCTTTGTAATGAAATGATAGGTGAGAGGAATTACGTCCATTTGGAAATCTGGCGGCAAGAAATCGTGATTGAAGATAAGGCAAGCGAGAAAAAAGTAGGGGAGAAAATCCGTTTTGAAATACCTCTTGAAAAATGTCTTTTTTTCGGCAAAGATGAAAGGAGAGTATTGCTTGAAAAAGAAAAGCATTTCTCTTGATTCGCGGAGGAACGATTATGAAAAAGGCAGCCATCATCTTATTTTATACCGGAATTATCGCCGCGCTTGCAGGAGCGGGTCTAATTACTTACGGAATCTTAACACCCGAGCCTCTTATAGAAGTTATTGGCGTATTCTTAGCCGTTTCCACGATTATTTTTGAAGGGATTGCAATTCGTCTTGCTTTAAGAATCGATGCAAAAGAAAACCCCGCCGAAACAAAAGAGGAAGGAAGAAAGCCACATTAAAATATTTATGAATTGTAGCGGGAGAGAATCCCACTTTTTTCGATTGGAAGATAAATAACAATCGATAAGATGGCCATTCCGTACCCTTGGATACAGTCAAACGCGCTCGATAAGTAAACACCCTTTCCTTGCAAAGAGGCATAGGCGATCATGTAAATGCCAATCATCAAAGTCGCTCCGACGAAAGGAGAAATGAAACGAACGATTTTATGCTTTTTTAGTAACAAAAAAAGAAAACCGGACGATATACCCATGATTCCCTTGGCTAGTAAGGTAAATGGAGCATAAGCTGCATAGCCTAAAAACAAATCACCCATGCTGCCTCCGATCATTCCGACAATCATGCCTTCAATGGGGCCTAGAGCCATCGCGATGAATAACGTCGCGATATCTCCGAAGTTCAAATAGCCCGCGCCCCCCGCATAAGGAATTTGGCAAAAGGCAGTCAATACGAAACAAAGAGCCGCAAAAACGCCAGTAACGGCGATTCGAAATAGGATTTTATTCATCGCTACCTGCCTTTCTTATTATGAAAGCTGGTTTTTCTATTCTTATGGAAGGAGCCTTGCTTTTTATTATGCTGAAAATGATTGGGCCCATCTGGACGAGAGTGGTGAGAAAATGGCTTTTCGCTGACTGGGTGTGAGCGGTGAGAACCCTTTTCTTCGTAATTTTTCGCGTTAAAGCGCTTCTTATGAGAAAAATCTCCTTCTTTTTGGAATTTCTCTTTCTTATCACTTTCTTTCGAAAAGCTGGGTCTATCGGAATGGTGGAAATTCCGTTTTTCATGAAAATGTCTTCTTCTATCTTGGGGGAAACCGTCTTCTTTTTTCGATTTGGCTTGTGCGAGGTATTTCTTTTCTTCTTTTTCAATAGGGGAACGACGATTTTTCGTCTCACGGTTTTGAAGGAGAAACGCTAAAGCGTCCGTTTCGGAGTAAACACGAATGCCTTTTGATATTAGATAACGGGCTGTTACACC
>DBJG01000044.1 GCA_002296455.1 Caryophanales bacterium UBA782
AAAGCGATGATTTGGTTTGCACGCGTTGCGTGACTGGTATTTTTGTTCTCAATGAAAAGAGCGTGGAAGAAAATCCATGCATTCGTTGCGGCTCATGCGTGCTTTCTTGCCCTGCGAAGATAGAGCCAGTTCTCATCATGGAAGCCTATAAAGCAATGAATAAGGAAATGATAAAAAACCTTCAGCCTTTGAAATGCATGGAATGTGGCCTATGCACATATAGCTGCACGAGCGGCATTCGCGTTCTTGATTGGGTGAGACGAGCGAAAATCGTTGCAAAACTCCCGTAAAGCGAGGAATTTCATATGGAATTTATCAAGAAAACATCACCTTATCTCAAACGAAAAGACAACGTAAAGCAAATGCTTCTTGATGTTGTTATTGCTCTATTACCGACACTCATTTTCACTTTCATCGTTTATCCGCTAGACGCGTTACGGGTGCTTTTGTTATCCGTTTTCACGTTTGAAACGTGCGAATTGTTATTCGTTCTTATCACAAAGAAAAACGTTAAAGCGTTTACTCTTGTTAATGGATTAAGCGCGCTTATCAGCGGTCTCATTTATGGCCTTATGCTCCCAGGCAATTTGAGTTGGGATAACGGTATGGGCTATTTTATCGTCATCATTGGCGCTTTGATTGGTTCTATCTTTGGGAAGCTTGTCTTTGGAGGATTCGGAAATAACATTTTCAATCCTGCTGCGTTAGGCGGAATCATCGTACGTTCCTTTTGGGGGAGCTACCTTTATCATTCTTCTTCTGCTTATCGCGCGAATTTAGCCGAAGACATATTCAGTGGAGGTACCGCATTAGGCATCTCTTCCTATGAGTCCATTAATCATATTTCTCTCCTTGATATGTTTCTAGGAAAGACTGCAGGGGCGCTTGGAGAAGGATTCATCATCACAATATTGATTGGTCTATTCTATCTTCTTTTTCGTCGAACCATCGATTATCGGACTTTCCTCTCATATTTTGTTACTTTCGCTCTCTTGATGCTTTTAGCTGGCATTATCGTTCATTATAAATTGCCCGACGTTTCTATGTGGCGTTTCCTTTTATTTGAACTATTGGCGGGCGGGTTTCTCTTTGGAAGCGTCTTTATGATTACTGACCCCGTCACGGGTCCGATGGGTTCACCTAGTCGCGTCATTTTCGGTATGTTTGGTGCAATCATCGTCGTTTTCATTCGCTTATTCACTGCTTCGCCAGAAGGGGTTGGCTATTCCATTCTTTTCGCGAATATGATCGCTCCCGTTCTCGATTATCCAAAATGGAGCAGCTCGCGTTGGAAAAAGTGGCATTTCATCGTCATTGGAGTGATGGCTGTTATCGCAGTTTTAGTCGTCACACTGGTACTGAACTTTAAAGAAGGAGCGATTCAATGAATAAGAAATATTTCACTGTTCCTGCGATTTTAGCCGCGATTTGCGTTTGTAGTGCTGGGGTTATCGGCTTAACACATTATTTTACGGATTCTTATAGCAAGGCCCATCAAAGTGACGATGCTCCAAGTGAAATCAAGGCACTCTATTCGGATTCTTCAACGAAGTTTGCAAAAGACAAAGATTTCGAGTCCACGTCCGCGGTTGGTGATTTCACAAAAGTGACAATCACGGATGCCTATCGAGTTCAGCGAAATAACAAAGACGTGGGCTATGCTTATTTGGTGAATGCGGGAAAACCCGTAAAAACAGAAGTTCTCTTTGCAGTCTCTTTTGAAGGGATGGCCAATGATTCCACCCTTCGACCTGCAGCGATTAACGTTTACCAAGGTGGCGATGCTGGATATGACAAAAACGTTATCATGTATGCGGAGTATTTGGTCAATGGGTCGGCTGCTTTGGACGGTACGAGTGATTTCCTCACGGGTGGAACGAAATCGCAAAAATACCTTTTGGATGGAGTGAAAGTGGCGAGAAACGATTATTTGTCTCGCTACAATAAGGCGCTTCGCTCGTTAGAGAAAGGAGGATTATAAGTATGAAAAACAAAGCGCAATCATCCCGCGCTCGGGTTTTTCTTGATCCGCTGCTTAAGAATAACCCGCTTTTTGTGATGGTGCTCGGCACTTGCCCAGCATTGGCCGTAACGACTTCGTTTGAAAGCGCGCTAGGGATGGGGCTACTCTTCACCTTCGTTCTTTTCTTCTCCAATCTCATCGTTTCTTCCCTTCGAAAGGTGATACCAGAAGAGATAACAACGCCTGCTTACGTCGTTATCATTGCGACTTTCGTTACGGTGGTGAAACTATTCAGTTCTGCCTTTTTACCAGAATTGTATTCTTCTCTTGGCGTTTTCGTTGCCTTGCTCGTCGTGAACTGCATCGTTCTTGGTAGAGCAGAGGCTTTTGCGAGCAAAAATGGTGTCGTGGATTCCATGCTTGACGCGTTAGGAAATGGTCTTGGTTACACTTGGGCGATCGCTTCAATCGCCCTTGTTCGCGAAATATTTGGAACAGGTACGCTTACTTTCGGGAAAACTTTCACCTTCCTCCCCGAGGTCACGATTCCGATACTCGGCGGATTTGAAGGCAGCGATTTCTCCTTAGCAGTTCCTCTATTTCAATCTAGCGCTGGCGGTTTCTTCGTCTTTGGTATTGCATTGGCCATTATCGCGGCATTCTCCAATCACAAGAAAGCAAAAGAACGAGAGAAAAAGAAAGCGGATATTGCAAAGAAAAAGCAAGCGGAGCAGCTCCTCACTTCGCCTTTGAAAGGAGATGAATAAAAATGAATTATTTGGTTTCCTTCTTGCTTGCAATCGTTTCCTATATGGTGATTGATAACGTGATTCTTTCTCGTTATTTTGGCATCTGCTCTTTTATTGGCGTCGGTAATAAAGTGAAATCAGCGTTATGCATGGGACTTGCGGTTTTCTTTGTCATTATGCTTTCTGCCCTTGTATGCTGGCCTTTATACAACTACATACTCGTCCCTGCGAAGATGGAATATATGGAGACCATCATCTTTATTTTGGTTATCGCAAGCCTTGTTCAAATTGTTGGCTATTTCATTAAAAAGAAGTCGCCTATCTTATACAAGACATTAGGCATTTATTTGCCGCTTATCACTACCAATTGCGCCGTTCTTGGTGTTGTGGAAACGAATATGGCGTATGACTTTGGACGTTCGATGGCGAATGCTTTAGGCACTTCGCTTGGCTTCCTTTTGGTCATTTTCTTATTCGCTTGCATTCGCGTGCGTCTAGAATCGAGTAAACCACCAAAAGCTTGGAAGGGGATTCCTCTTGCTTTTGTTGTCGCTGGCATTATGGCTATCATATTCATGGGGCTAAGTGGAATGATTGATTTGGGTTCATGGGGGATTCAATAAGATGAGCCGTGAAGGTTATATTGCATTGACCATCGCACTAGTGGTCGCCCTCCTTGTTCTCTTTTTCGTGAGCTTTGTTTTGTATGTTCGCCAAAAACCGCCAAAGGGGTGTGAAAATTTGGGACGTGATGAAAGCAAATGCGCCAATTGCGAAATGATAAGCTGCCGTTTCTATCATCGCGCGGAAAAGAACATAAAAGATGATAAAAAAGGAGAGGAATAACGACTATGGATATCCTATACGCTATTTTATTGATGCTTGGAGCAGCGGTGATTCTTGCCATACTTATTGTCGCTTTCTCCATTCTTTTTCACGTTGAAGATGATCCGCGTGTGGCGGAAGTAGAGAAAATGCTCCCTAATTATAACTGCGGTGCGTGCGGGAAAGCGGGTTGTCACGACATGGCGGAAGCCATTGTCTCAGGAGAAGCGAAACACCTTTCCTTGTGCAAAGCTGGTAAGAAAGATAAAAACTTCGAACCCATTATCGAATATTTGGAAAAGACACCAGGGAAGGATGGACAATTGACCCCTCCTCCATCCATCTGATGAGATGAGACTTTCTTTCCTCTCTCCTTCATAATAGAAGTATGAAAAGAAAAGGCGTGTTTCTCTTTCTCTTTCTCGGATCGCTATTTTCGTGTGCGGGGAATCAGGATTCCCTCAAAATATATTCGGTAACGGTTAATGATGTGTTCTCTTCTTTCGTCAGCGTAAACTACGATTCACGAAATGGCGATTTAGGAAAAGAAATAACGACGCTTCTAACAAAAATCGATGCATTGACCGATGCTTATGAAGCAAAAGATAATGCTAACGTGTATACGTTAAATCTTACGAACGAGGAGATTGAAGTCGATCCATCGCTTTTCTCTTTGCTTAAGAATTCATATTCACTCCAGGAAAAAACAGATGGTTATTTTAGTCCCTTAATGGGGTCACTTACTTCGTTATGGAAGAAGACTCTTTATGGCGATGAAAGCGATTCTCATTACACCCCAAAAGAAGACGATATCGAGAAAGCAAAAGAGAGTGTTGCCTCGCTTCTCGAGGAAAAAGAAAACTCGGCTCTTATTTTTAATGATTCCTCTTTTTCCGTTAAACGTGTCGGAAAGGCGAAAATCGATCTAGGTGCAATCGCGAAAGGATTCGCCATCGAAGAAGTGAAGAATTTGTTGAAGAGAAACGGCTCAGCGCATTATTTAATCAATGGCGGGACTTCATCAATCGCCGCGGGAAAAACGACGACTGATGGACCTTTCCATGTTCGTCTTCGTTATACGGGAGAAGAAGTAATCCGTTACGATTTAGAGAACATGGATGCGTCCATGTCATCAATTTATGAACAGCTTGTCAAAGTGAACGGCGTTTCTTATTCTCATCTGGTAAGCCCCAAAACCGGGTTGCCTCTAACGGCCTTTTCCTCCGTATTCTTAGTGGGGGAACATTCCACGGAATTGGACGCTTTATCGACGGCATGCACGTTCGTTGATTTGCAAAAAATTAAAGAATGGGAAAAGGAATATGATTTCAAAGCCAGTGTATTCAAAGAGGGGGGCGAACACGCGGAACTCGTCTACGAGAACGCGGAACTCGAACGGTCAAAATGATGCAAGAAACAAAACGCAAAAAGAAAGGATTTCTAAGGACCCATTTGTGGGATTTCCTTTTGCTTGTCGCCCTCGCTAGCGGGACGGCTGGTTTTTACGCTTATGAACTTTTAAAAAGTAAAAATCCAAGTGAAAACGAGGAGTTAATTGCCGAAATACGAATTGGAAATTCCTTGCAAAAGTCCATTCAATTATCGTCAATCCAGGACTATTCAACGGAAACGGTGCAGGGAAAACACGGAATATTGACGCTTGGATTAAAAAAGAACGCCATCGCAGTGATTGAATCGGATTGTCCTTTACAAGAATGCGTTCATACGGGGTGGGTTACGCGAGCGGGAGAATCTATTGTATGTGCCCATAACGCGGTTCTTATACGCGTGATTTCGACGTCGTGGAGCGAGGTGGTGCTAGGATGAAAGAGAGGTTATCAATTCGGAAGATTACGACAATCAGCGTCCTATTAGCCCTTGCAATCGGACTCAGTATTGTCGAGAACTATATCCCTTTTGGCATTCCCGGTGCAAAACTTGGTTTAGCGAATTTAATCACGATTTTGACTTTATATTTCTTCGGGTTTTGGACGGGGCTTGGCGTTAGTCTTTTACGCGTTATCGCCGCAAGTCTTATCACGGGTTCATTCCTTGGCATGGGCTTTATGATGTCATTTGCGGGCGCGCTTCTCTCCTTCTTGCTCATGGCTTTTGCAAAAAGGTTTTTGTCTTGCTTCACAGTGGTGGGAGTGTCCATTTTGGGCGCTTTTTCCCATTCTCTAGCCCAAATATTTGTGGCGATGGCTTATTACGTTTCTACCTCCATTATGTATTATTTCCCTCCGATGGCTCTTATTTCTTTAATAACGGGCACTTGCATTGGGTTCATTTGTGATTATGCTTTAAAAAACAAGTACCTTCAAAGAATCGTTGAAGAAAAGACAACGAGAATTGATCATAACGAAGAAAAGAAGCAATAAAAGCAGTTTGAAAATGGATAGCGAAATCTATTCCTATCTTCATCGAAACGAATGTCTCTTCTTCTCCTAGCAAGAAATTAGGGCTAGTTGTCATTTTTCGCTTGTCTTCAAGACAAGAAATGCCTATTATTTCTATCGCGTGAAAACGCTACGCGGGCTCCGCTACTGAGTCACACAGCATGAACCCGAAGAGAACACATTGCCAGGAGGTAACGAAATGAATACTCAATTAGTTGAACAAGTTACTGCCCGTCAGATTCGGAAGGATATTCCAGCTTTCTCGGCCGGCGACACTGTTAAGGTGTATGTCCGTATCATCGAGAACAAGAAAGAGCGTATCCAGGTTTACGAAGGCGTTGTCATTCAGCGTCGTGGCCATGGGGTGAGCGAGACCTTCACAGTTCGCAA
>DBJG01000034.1:0-10741 GCA_002296455.1 Caryophanales bacterium UBA782
AACTGCCGAGCCGGTCGGACGACGGCGTTTGGTCGGGGTACCTGCCCGACGCGAAGCCGGGAATGCGCTACGGCTACCGCGTGGACGGACCTTACGACCCCGACCGCGGCATGCGTTTCAATCCGAACAAGCTGCTGATCGATCCGTACGCCCGCCAGCTGGATCGCGAATTTGAATGGGACGACGCTTTTCTGGCGTCTTATCCCGACGACAAAAAGTCGAAAAACACCGTCGACACGGGTAAAATCGCGCCCAAGGCGATCATTCAGGATCCCGCCGCGCTGAAAGCCGTCGGCACGGTTGAAAAGCCGAACGTGCCGTGGGATCAGACCGTCGTCTACGAAACTCACGCCAAGGGCTTTACGATGAAGCACCCCGACGTTCCCGAATCCGACAAGGGCAAATTCGCGGGGCTGGCAAACCCCGAAGTCATGAAATACATTGACGAACAGGGGATTTCTTCGGTCGAGCTTCTGCCCGTTCAGGCGTTCGCGACCGATCGCGCCGTCGCCGAAAAAGGATTGTCGAACTATTGGGGGTACGAACCGATCGCCTATTTCGCGCCGCACCCCGATTACGGCGATCCCGTTGAATTCAAAAAAATGGTCAACGCCTATCACGCGGCGGGCAAGGAAGTCATTATGGACGTCGTCTACAACCATGTGGGCGAGGGCGACGCGCATACGCAGATGTTGAGCTTGAAAGGCATTGACAGCGCGTATTACTTTGTTCACGACCCGAACGACAAATCCGAATATCGTCAGGAAACGGGCTGCGGCAACGCTTTGGATATGACCAAGCCGATGGCGCGCCGTCTGGCGGTCGATTCCCTGCGCTATTGGGCGGAGGAAATGGGCGTCGACGGCTTCCGTTTCGATTTGGCGACCGTCATGGGACGCGGACGCGAAGGCGACCCCGCCAACCGCGATTTCGATAAAAACCACCCGTTCTATCAGGCTTTGAAAGCCGATCCCGTTTTGTCGAAATGCAAGCTGATCGCCGAACCGTGGGATTGTTGCGGCGGCGGTTATCAGGTCGGCAATTTCCAGAAAAACTGGATGCAGTGGAACGATCGTTTCCGCGACGACACCCGTCGCTTTTGGTGCGGAAACGAGGGCTTCGCCGCCAAAATGGCTCAGCGCATGACCGCGTCCGACGATCTGAAAAACGAAGGCGAAAGAATGTCGCCGTCCGTCAATTTCGTGACGGCGCACGACGGCTTTACCGCCAAAGACCTGTGGTCTTACGAACAAAAGCACAACGAAGCCAACCCGTGGCACAATCAGGACGGCGCGAACCAGAATTTCGGACGCAACTGGGGGCACGAGGGCTATCGCGACGAGGGGCTGGACGAATTCCGCAACAAAATGGTGCGGAATCTGGAAGCGACGCTGTTGATGGCTTCGGGCGTGCCGATGCGTCTGGCGGGCGACGAGTTCAACCGTTCCCAAAACGGCAACAACAATCCGTATTGTCAGGACAACGAAACCAGCTGGGTGAATTGGGACAAACTGACCGACCGCGACGTCAAATCCGCGGAAATGGTCGGATTTATGACGAAACTGCGCCGCGATCACCCTGCTTTGGCGAACGTCGACTACTTTGACGGTCAACCCGTTGACGACAAGGGGACGAAAGACATCACGTTCGTGCGTCCCGACGGTCGGGAGATGACCGGCGGCGACTGGCAGCCCTACGCCAAAACGCTGTCGTATGTTCTGGCGGGCGAAAAGGTCAAAAAGGACGGCAAACCCGCGGACGACGATTTCATGATCATCATGAACGCCCACAACGGCGAAGTCGATTTCAAAACGCCGCCCGCGCCGAACGGGCGGAAGTGGGAGGTCGCTTTCGACACCGCGCATTTGGGGGTGGAAAAACTGCCCGTTGAACAGCGCCTGATCAAAGACGGCAACTATCGCGCCCAACCTCATTCGATGGTCGTTTTGCAGGCGGTACGCGAGGAAAACCGTCAAAAACAGCGTCAAAATCAGACGGCAAGCGTCCTCGCTCAAATGAAAAACAAGCATTTTTCAAGATAAAAACGGGCAAAACCGGCTTTTGCAAAGCTTGAACGGCGGCGTTCGGAGCGGATACTCCGGCGTCGCCGAACGTTTGCCGCCCGCGGCGGTTTTCGACGCGGCGGACGCGCGGTCGGAACGTTGTTTTCCCCTTGTTCGGAAACGTCGGAAAAACAAGGGAAAAGTTTAAAAAAATCGTTTATTTCCCTTGACTCCGACGGGGTTATTTGTCATATTCGACTTGAAAAAGTGACGGGCAAAGGGATAGGAGTCTCTGCGCCGCGTCTCTTTTAAGAGTTTGAAAACGGCTGTTTTTAGCCATTTTTGAAGGTTAGCTTTTCGGTTCGGCCGCAGAGGTCGGAATCGAGTAAGTGTGTTGTAACGGTTAGATAGGAAAGAGGAATTTAATGCCTACAATTAACCAATTAATTCGCAGTCCGCGTAAACCGAGCGTGAAACGTAACAAAGCTCCGGCTCTGCAGGCTTGTCCGCAGAAGCGTGGTGTTTGCACCCGTGTTGGCACGATGACCCCAAAGAAGCCAAACTCTGCGCTTCGTAAGTATGCTCGTGTCCGCTTATCCAATGGCTATGAAGTCACTGCTTATATCGGCGGAGAAGGCCATAACCTTCAAGAGCACAGCACCGTCATGATCCGCGGTGGACGTGTTAAGGATCTTCCAGGTGTCCGTTATCACATCATTCGCGGATGCTTAGATTGCGCGGGTATTGATGCCCGTCGCCAAGGCCGTTCCCTATACGGAACCAAGAAACCGGCCAAGAGTGAGTAGTGGAGGAGAAAATCGATGTCACGTAAAGGAAAAATTGAGAAGCGCGATGTACTTCCCGATCCAATCTATAACAGCAAACTCGTTACTCGCTTAATCAACCGCGTCATGTTTGATGGAAAACGCGGAACCGCACAAACCATCATCTATCATTCCTTCAAGATCATTGAAGAGAAGACGCAAAAACCAGCGATTGATGTCTTCGCTACGGCAATCAATAACATCATGCCGGAAGTCGAGCTCAAAGTCCGCCGTATCGGCGCGGCCAACTATCAAGTCCCAGTCGAAGTCTCCGCGGAGAGAAAACAAACTCTCGGTCTTCGTTGGCTTGTTACCTATAGCCGCCTCCGCAACGAAAAAACGATGGAAGAGAAACTTGCGGGCGAAATCATCGATGCCGCCAATGGCAGCGGTGCTTCCGTGAAGAAGAAGGAAGATGTCCATAAGATGGCTGAAGCCAACAAGGCTTATGCCCACTATCGCTGGTAAGAAGGAGAAAAGTCATGGCTGACGAGAACATTATTAAAGAATCCGAAACCTACGACCTCCCTCATACCCGTAATATTGGTATTATGGCGCACATCGACGCGGGCAAAACCACGACGAGTGAACGTATCCTCTATTATACTGGAAGAACACACAAAATCGGCGAAGTCCACGAAGGAACCGCCGTCATGGACTGGATGGAAGAAGAGCAAGAGCGTGGTATTACCATCACGAGCTCTGCTACCACTTGCTTCTGGAAAGGCCATCGTATCAACATCATCGATACCCCAGGGCACGTTGACTTCACGGTTGAAGTTGAACGTTCTCTCCGTGTCCTCGATGGCGCTGTCACCGTCCTCGATTCCAAAAACGGTGTCGAGCCACAGACAGAAACCGTTTGGCGCCAAGCGGATAAATATGGCGTCCCAAGAATCGTCTTCTGTAACAAAATGGACGCAATCGGTGCTGACTTTGAGATGTGCTTAGACACACTCAAGGAAAGACTTGGCGTCGATTATGCTGCGGCTCAATTCCCAATCGGACGTGAGTCTGGCTTCACGGGCGAAATCGACCTTGTGAGAATGGTTGCCTGGTATTACACCGGCAATAAAGACGATGCTCCAACTGAGAAACCAATTCCGGATGAGCTCAAAGACAAAGCCAATTTCTATCATCAGCAACTTCTTGAGAAACTCGCCAATTATGACGATGATCTTATGATGAAGGTTCTTGATGGAGAAGAACCAAGTGTTGAAGAAATCAAGGCCGTCATGAGAAAGGCCACGATCACAGGAAAATTCTTCCCTGTCTTCTGCGGAACCGCCTTCAAGAACAAAGGCGTTCAGCTCCTTCTCGATGCGGTCATCGATTATCTCCCATCCCCACTTGATATCCCTGGAGAAAAGGGTGAACTCAAAGGTGAGCCATATGTTTGCCGCGTCACAGATGATGCCCCATTCGTCGGTCTTGCCTTCAAGATTGCGACTGATCCATTCGTCGGGCGTCTCGCTTATGTCCGCGTTTACCAAGGCGAACTTAAGAGTGGAAGCTATGTTTATAACTCTTCCCGCGGATCCCAAGAACGTATCGCGCGCTTAGTCCTTATGCATAGTAACCGCCGTCAAGAAGTCAGCGTGCTTCACGCTGGTGAAATCGGTGCCGTCATTGGCTTAAAGAACACGACCACAGGTGATACTCTCACCGATCCAAGTGAGCCAGTTGTCCTTGAGAAGATGGAATTCCCAGAGCCAGTTCTTGAAGAAGCAGTCGAACCAAAGACCAAAGCGGACATCGAAAAGATGGCCATCGCGCTTCAAAAACTCGCTGAAGAAGACCCGACCTTCCGCGTTCATACCAATAACGAAACTGGTCAAACCATCATTGGTGGCGTTGGCGAGCTTCAACTCGATGTTCTCGTTGAGCGTATGAGACGTGAATTCAATGTCGATGTTAATGTCGGCGCTCCACAAGTTAACTACCGCGAAACCATCACCAAAACGGGTGAGGCCGAAGGTAGATATATCAAGCAATCCGGCGGACACGGTCAATATGGTGACGTTTGGATTCGCTTCGAACCAAATCCTGGCAAAGGATTCGAATTCGTCGACGCGATTGTCGGCGGTGCGGTTCCAAAGGAATTTATCAAACCAACGCAACAAGGTTTGGTCGATGCCCTTAATCGTGGCTTAATCGCTGGCTTCCCTGCCATCGATATCAAAGCAACCTTGTTCGACGGAAGCTACCACGAAGTCGATAGCTCCGAAGCCGCTTATAAGATTGCTGCTTCTATGGCACTTAAAGAGGCCGCGAATAAGTGCGGACCAGTCATCCTCGAACCAATCATGAAAGTGGATGTTACTGTTCCAGAACAATATTATGGTGACGTTCTAGGCGATATCAGCCGTAGACGTGGAACCTTGACCAATGAGACGGTTCGTGGCAACGCGAAAGTCGTCACTTGCGAAGTTCCGCTTGCCGAGATGTTTGGTTACGTCACTGACCTCCGCTCCCTCACGCAGGGCAGAGGAAACTTCACGATGACCTTCGATCATTATGGACAGTGCCCACGCTTCGTCCAAGACGAGATCGTCAAGAAGAGCGCGATGAATCTCCGCTAAACATAATCAATATCGTAGTGGGGGAGATTTCTCCCTTACTACGTAAATGATTGTCAAACGAAGTTCATTGCTCTAATATTATCTAGCGTGTCGTTAGAAAACCATTTTTGGAGGAAAAAACACAATGGCAAAAGAAAAATTCAACCGTGATCGTGTCCATCTTAACGTTGGCACCATCGGTCACGTCGACCACGGTAAGACCACTCTTACCGCCGCTATCACCCACGTCCTTTCCATGGTTGGCAAAGCCACTGGCGGAAAAGACGGAAACGCCGTCGATATGGCTTATTCCCAAATCGATAGCAGCCCAGAAGAAAAAGCTCGTGGTATCACAATCAATACCGCGCACGAGGAATACGAAACCGCGAAACGTCACTATGCGCACGTCGACTGCCCAGGGCACGCTGACTACGTCAAGAACATGATTACCGGCGCCGCCCAAATGGATGCCGCTATCCTTGTTGTTAGTGCCGCTGATGGCGTTATGCCACAAACCCGTGAGCACGTCCTTCTTGCTCGTCAAGTCGGCGTTCCTTACATCATCGTTTATCTCAATAAATGCGATATGGTCGATGACCCAGAACTCATCGACATCGTCGAAATGGATGTCCGTGACCTTCTTAACAAATACGGATTCCCAGGCGATGACACCCCAATCGTCCGTGGCAGCGCGAAGCTCGCTGGCGAAGCGAAAGATCTCAACGATCCGAACGTCAAGTCCATCCTTGAGCTTCTCAATGCGTTAGATACCTATGTCCCAGACCCAGTCCGTGACGATGATAAGCCATTCCTTCTCCCAATCGAAGACGTCCTTACCATCTCTGGCCGTGGCACTGTCGTCACTGGTAGAGTCGAACGTGGTGTTGCTCACCTCAACGACGAAGCCGAAATCGTCGGTATCCGTCCGACGCAAAAGACCGTTATCACTGGTCTTGAAATGTTCCGTAAGACCCTTGATTTCGCGGAAGGTGGAGACAACGTCGGTGTCCTTCTCCGTGGTATCACCCATGACCAAGTCGAGCGTGGCCAAGTCCTTGCTAAGCCAGGATCCATCGTCCCACACGATAAATTCACCGCGACTGTTTACATCCTCACCAAAGAAGAGGGTGGCCGTCACACCGCTTTCTTAAACGGCTATCGTCCACAATTCTTCTTCCGCACCACCGATATCACCGGTTCGATCACTCTTCCTGCCGGAACCGATATGGTTATGCCTGGTGACCATGTTACCTTCACCGTCGAGCTCATCCACCCAATCGCTCTTGAAAAGGGAACCAAGTTCTCCATCCGCGAAGGTGGTAAGACCGTCGGCGCCGGAACTGTCGCTGAGATTCTCCACTAATTAGATTCGATCTAATGAAACAACGAGCACCTCGAAAGGGGTGCTTTTTTGCTTTTAAAGCTGATCAAAAAATCAATCCTTTTTTATGAAATGATAATTTAATAATGCTTAATGAGCGTGAGTCATTGAATTATTGATAGCAATTTGTTTAATGAAAACGTCATTTCTTATTATCTTTGTGTTTTCCTTTTTTATATAGAGTAAAGAGAAGCCCCTCCGATAGCTCATCATTCATCGCGACTTTTTTAAAAATGAATGTAACGAAACTGCTTTCATTTTTACAAATGGCAAGCAAATGTAAACGTCAGCAAAAAATAATCGATAAAAACTAAAAATAATTATTGACGATTGTAAACACCGTGGAAAAATGTTCCCATTCCACGCAAAGGAGAGACAAATTAATGAAGAAAAAAAGATTACTATTCGTTCCGTTAGCTCTCTCGATGATTCTTGCGGGATGCTCAAATGGCGCTGGGAATTCATCTGAATCTCAATCCGTTAGCCAAGAACAATCCCAAAAGGAGTCCTCGAGTAGCGAAGAGCCAGCGCCTGTTGTGACGATTGTCTTAAAAGACGCTTCCGGGAACAGTAGCGGAACCGCTTATGTTGGCGATACATTTATTTTGACTGCTACCGTTACCAATGGCGACGCTAATCAAATCGCTTGGACAAGCAGCAATGAGACTGTTGCGACCGTAGCTGGTGGCACCGTGAACGCATTGCAAGCGGGGGAGGCGACGATTAAAGCCGCTCTTGGAGAAGTGAGCGCTGCATATGAATTAACCGTTAATGTTGTCGCTAGTGAAGGTATTACAATCGTCGATAAAGAGAATATCGGCGTATTGCCACTTCGCCGCGAGAAACAGCTTACCGCGACCGTTTCTCCAAATAACACGACGGATAAAACAATTGCTTGGGAATCGGATAATCCGGAAATCGTTTCCGTTGATAATAATGGTTTAGTTAAAGGACTCCAAAAAGGAACCGCCACAATTACAGCGAAAAACGGCACGAAATCCGATTCCGTGTTAATCACTGTCGGCGATCCAATTATCAATGCCGCGAATAGTGGACTTCCAGTTTCTTATAAAGCGGAAGTGACGCGCAAGTATCAAATCGATGTTACGCATGGTGGGCATAGCACGAGCGATCCATACGATTTCAAAACCAATTCTTCGATTGAAGTTGATTACGACGGTACCTCGGTGAACGTTCCTACGATGCGTTTATTAGAAACTGAAGTAATTGATGGGTCGGATAGAACCTGCTATGTCAAATTTATTGTCAAAGAAAGCGGCACTTATTATCTTTTCTCCCATGGCGGTCTTAATGCCGCAGGAAAAGAAATTGATACTGGGATTGCTTCCCTTGCATCTATTTCCGACGATGGGACTTTCACAAACATTAAAATTCCATATCCCGAAAATGACTCAAGAAGTAATTCCGACGAAAACGCTTTGAGATATACGGCGACGAGCAACGATTTCTTTACCACTCAAGAACTTAATGCTGGCATTTATCTAGCACAATTGCGGCTTTATGGCAATGCTGGTGATTTTGATTTCGGCGTCGTGAACGCAACGAAAGATGGCGATGGAAATTACGTTATTACTTCAGCGACGGGGAACCCGGCGAAAGAAGACAAGCAAGAACTCCACCAAATGGAATTCATCAAAGACAAAGCAATAGTATCGGCAAATGGAAAATTTGGCTATTACGTTGTAGAAGATCAACCTCACGAAGTGTTTTATCAAGAAGAGGAAGAAGAATGGCTATATCGCGATGAAGCGTCTAGTGACGTCACAATCGCGGAAATGAATCAAGCTTTCTCTTGGGAGAGTATCTTGTCTGATCCCGCTCTCGCCTTCACGTCGACTTCTACGAATGAGACGATGGCCGTCGACTTATTCACTGCCGAGGCATCCGCTTTTGGCGAGAATAGCAGTATTGCTTCGCTTTTATACATACTTGGTGTTCATGAATACGTAACGAGTTTCTTAGTCGCGATTGATGTCAATGCCGATACCGTCATTGGCTTAGGGGTTACATTCGGCGGCGAGGACGTTTCTCCTATCACCATCACGGAAGAAGTTGATCTCTCCATCACGATAAATCATCACAACGTGAATAACGGTGGGGAGGCCGGAGACGATTCCGGCATCAGCCAAGATTGGTAAGCAGAGGTAACGAACAATGAAAAAACGCAATTCTAATATTTTGATGCTATCACTCGCCTCCGTCTTGGGGCTTGTGGGCGCTGGCTGCGCTTTAACGAAAGAAGCGCCAAAGGATGAAAAACCGGCTCAAAGCGTAATCCAAGACGAAGTGGAAACCGCTGACGATATCGGAACGAAAGTCGTTCTTAGAAGTGGAGAAGCCATTGCAGAAGGTCAAGTCCAAATGGCAAGCGCTTTTGGGTATCAAGTCCTAAACGAAACCGAAAAGACTCTCTCCGTAAGAGTCATCGCGGTTTTGAATGGGTATAAGAGCCTTTCTAGCGCTAGCGTGACAAGCAAAGTCGTCACTCCTCGCGATGAGAAAAACACCGCAAAGGAAGACGAAACAATCGTTAAAGAAGAACAAACCTTTGATGTGAAAGAAGTGTATTCTTCTTTGAAAGACGAAGCAAACATCAAATGGACGGGGGATATTGATGCGACCGTTTTCGCGAAGAAATATTACATCGTTTACACGCTTCGCAATGTTCCTGTTGACCATGCCTTTGACACCATCAGTGTCACTTTTTCCGCGACTTCCCAAGAAGAAACCCATCAGTCTTTCCTCTTCAACGCCTACGGCGTGAGAGGACAAAGAACCGATTTGGCTTTTGTCAAAATTGGCGAAGAAGGAAACGAATACTACGTTGAAAAAGGAGAAGGTACTCTATCGGGCGTCATCACGATTCCTGAAAAGTATTACGAAGTCACAGATTATTACGCGACTATAAAAGGCGAAGTCACTTCCATCGGAGATCCTAAGGGCGTATATACCTCCAGTGGCGCTTTCAATAGCTGCGGATCTGTCACGGAATACGTTTTGCCTTCCTCCATCAAGACCATTAACGCATACGCATTCGGCTCTAACGATAAGCTCAAGAAAATCAATATTCCTGAGAATGTCGTTTCCATTGGCCAAAGTGCATTCTATGGGTATAGAAGCGGCGGCGGTAGCTCCGTCGAGTTGGATAATCTTGTATATTCGGCAAAGAATCTCGTGAATAGTAACACTCTCTATTTACAAGCAAAGAATGTCGTCGTGAATACGACTGTGGAATCGCTCCCAGAGACATTCTTTGCTTCGGGTTACACCGTTGCCTCTTTGACCTACAAAGGGACGGAAGAACAGTGGAATGCTTTAAAAACGGACGATAATAAGGGGAACGGTTTCTTCGCGATTGATGCGATTTGCGCCGACACCACCTATTCTTCCGTCACATTCCACTATGGAGAAGGTGCAATCGGCGAAGTTACCGGCGATCAAGTCGTGAATGCACGTAACCGAAAAACTCTCGCAAATCCTGGAAGCCCAGTTCTAGCTGGAAAAGAATTCCAAGGGTGGTTCCTTGATGAAGCGGGGACAGAAGCTTACGATTTCTCGACGTTAGTGACCGCTCCATTTGACTTATATGCGGTTTATGGTGAACCATCCGCTGGCTATTCTATGGATAACCCGTTAGTCATCACTCCAGAGCAGGCCGAAAACTTTACCGCAGAGCTCTATCCTGGAAAAGAATACGAATACATCAAGCTTAGTATTCCTTCCGATGCGCCGAAAGCGGATTGGTATTACTTATCCGTCGATGAATCGAACTGCGTGAGGGACCAAGCCGCTTCAACCGCTTCTTATCTTGGCGGCGAAATGACCGTCTATGACGCAAGCAAGAACGAAATCAAGGGTTTGACGACCGCCTCGGTCTCGAACACGATGAAGGCGCAGTGCATGTCGTATAGTTACACCAATTCGATTCGTCTATATGGCGAGCCGGGTACC
>DBJG01000034.1:10796-44726 GCA_002296455.1 Caryophanales bacterium UBA782
CTTATTACATCAAGGCAAGAATGTCTTCAACCGCCGATAAGCATAATTACGGGACCATCGCGTTCAAGTTCAAGACTTATGATCACGATACTCTTGACGAAGCGGAAGTAATGGAATTCGGCAATGAAATCGCGATTCCGGAGATGGTGGACACCGATCACAAAGTTCTTCTCAAATATACAGCGACGGCAACGAAAGAAGTGCTCTTTAATCGCATTAACATGTCGACGGCTGCTTATGGAACCCCATATATGAATTTGAAAGTCGTTGATGGGGAAGATGTGACGAAAGAATTGTTGAAGCCATCAGGCACTTCCAACACCAATTCGTGCCTAAGTGTCGTTGAGGGCCATACCTACTACATCGAAGCCTATTCTAACTATGCCACCTCTCACTTCGAAGCGGATAACTGGGTCAAACTTTCCTTCACGGATACCCCAGCTGGTTATTCTTTCGCTAGTGCGCTTGCTTATACCATTGGCGAAACCGCGACCGTCGAACCGGTGAATTTGACAATTGGTAGCTATGAAGGCGGTGCTTATTACACATTCACCGTTGCTAAAGACGGGCTATACACCTTGTCGACCAACGAAGGGTCTACTTCCTATAAGAACAAAGTCGTTATTTATAAAGAAGATAAGACCACAAAAGTATTCGAAAAGACCGCATCTTATAATTCCTCAGTGATTACCGAAGACATCACGCTAGAAGCGGGCACTTATTACATGAGCGTTGGTTATAGCGGCGCCTCAAAGAGTAGTTACGGCTACGAAAGTGGCACGAAAGTGACAGCGGATAAATGGGGGACGCTTACCTTCAGCTTAGTGGAAGTGCAAGCGGGGGACAAATTCAAATGTCCTCTTGCCATCACTCCAGCGCTTGACACTGATGTCGAACTCACTTCAACGGTATCTGGCCGTTTCTACTCGATTCAATCATCGGCTGATAACTACCTTATCATCGACGTCAGCGCTCTTCCTTCTGGAGTAAACGCAGAGATTGTGAGCGAGTATTCCTCGCTTTACGTTCCAGTCAAAGGCAAAATCACCTTCAAGACTGTGGCAGATACTTCTTATGTGTTAAAACTCTCTGGCGCGGATGGGACTGGCAATGTTCGCTTCTCTCGCCAAGACTCCGTGAAAAACGGCAGCAGCAAAGAAACTGCGCTTGATTTTGCGGGAACGGATGGAATCATGGATCTCACGGACTATGTGACGAGCCAAGCACAAAATAGCTTCTGGATTTCCTACACCGCAAGCGCAACGAACACTTATAAACTATTCTTCCAGTCCACGTTAGCCGGCGATGGCTCTAAGAATGGTGCGGACACGAACATCAAGAGCGTCGTTTCTAGTGATGGCACTGCGTTGACCGCTATTGAAAATCTCGGTGACGATCAATTCAAACACCCTGAAACGAAAGGGAAATGGAGCGCCTATGCCGAATACGCATTCACTGCTGGCGAAACTTACTTCATCGAGATGAAAATTCCTGCTCTTAGTGCAGATCAATTCGACACTTTGAAATTTGGTATCGCTGAGAAACAAGTCGGAGATAGCTATGACGTTGCTAGCGATCTTGGTATGGTTGATAGCGCAAAAGATTCTCTGACCGCTCAATCCAGCGCGAACGGGTATTGGAATAAAATCACTCTTGCCGCTTCTGAGACATTGACCATTTCTTCAGAGGCGTTAGAGGCGGGAGCAGCAACCATCTCTTTCTACAAAGAAGGGGATTTGGCAACACCTGTTGCTACGATCTCGACGGGTGGCGATGCCGTTTCCTTCATCGCTTTCAAAGGAACGTATTATGTTTGTGTGAAAAATAACGATGAAGCATCTGCTTCTTCCGTTGTTGTCGCACTTCAACACAAAGAACTTCCGGATTACGATAAATCGAATGTTGGCGGAATCAATTCCACGAGCGATACCGTTCTTGGAACAGGCGACATCGAGGAAGGTAAAGAGTGGGTTGATGCAAGCGCGGATACGGGCGTAACAGGATCACTTAAGTCCGGATGCACTGGGACAAACAATGGACGCAGCATTCTCACTTATACCTTCTATAAGGATGGCGAATTCTCCTTTGATTGGGCTTCCTCAGGCGAGAAGAACTACGATTATTTGCTCGTCAAGAAAAACGATGATGATATTGTTACCAAAACTGACAATCCAGCTCCAGTTGATACTGTCGCGGATTTAGAATGGCATAATCAAAAAATCACCGTGAAAGCGGGTGATGTTGTAGTTATCTCCTTCCGAAAAGACGGCTCTGGCAACAATGGCCTTGATACGGCGTATTTGAAGAACATCGCCTTCACCGCAGCCGCCTAATTCGTTTTCAAAGATAGACCCAGGTTTAGTCCTGGGTTTTCTTTTTGCATTTTTGTTTAAGAATGCAAAAAAGGGGGTGATCGTGCTCTTTATCGTTTTTATAAGTTCACCATATAGCGAGAACGGAGGCAAACAAAAAAGCGGGGCATGGTGCCTCGCTTTCCTTTGATACATGATAAATCAACTATTGGTGTTTTCCGTGAAATCGGCTGGGTTGAAACGCGTGCCAGAATAGTCTATGTATTCGCCATAATTCCAAGAGCATGTCTCTGAGGAAACGCTGATATAATAAGGACCTTCACTTAAGGCAAAGGAATAACTCATTTGCACGATCGCCCGATTGATTTTCCCGTTTAAGAAGCTGATGGTTGCGGTGGTGCTATAAGATTGCGTAATCCAACCATATTGTTCGTTTTTGTAATAAGTCTCATAAGCGACGGCAAACGAATAGGATTCTTTAGAAAGAGAGAAGGCGCTAGGATCGAAGGCCATTTCCGCGCTATAATCGCCCACGAATTCTTCTGTTTCGCTCGTGGAAGAAGAGCTATCATCCTCCCCATAAGGGACGCGAATCTTATTTGGGTTATTCAAAAGTTTAAGGAGCGCCTTCAAATCTGCGCCATATAGATTCATAAAATCGACGTTTAGAAAATTGTCGATCTGCGTCGCGTCGAAGGCGGTAGTAACCTTAGAACTTCCGCTTTCGTTCCCATAGTCTTTCAATAAACTATAGAAAGAGGTGTTGTCATATTGATATTGCTGCTCCGCCAAAACGTCTTTGGAAGTATCGCTTTCGTAATATTTCGCGATGGTGATGTCTTTGTAGCGGGTGATATCTCTTTCTTGATAATAAGAAAGTGGCGACTCTTGAAATTGTGGGTAATATTCCACCTGCTTTTGTTTGGCGTAGGCGTGGTTTGCACCGCTTGAGACAGATGTTAAAGAATCCACGAGCATACCGAGTTTCGTAGCGTCACTAACTTCTGAAATAGGCGTCCAAGAAGCATATAAATCAATGTCTTTGTTGAGCGTTTTACCAAAGTCAGCATAGACGTTTTGATTTTCTTGGTCTATGGTCCAATTCGCAAACACGAAGCCTTCACGAGTCGGATTCGTCGGCGCTTCTAGTTTCGCATCGAGATTGACGACAAGGGATAAATACGCCTCATTTTCCGTTTCGTAATTAAGATGAAATGTGGCAACGTGGTAATTCACGGAGGGGTTATTTCCCCCTCCGCAGCTCGTTAATGCGAGCAAAGATGTGGCAACTGATAATAGGATTAGATTTCGTTTCATATTTTACTCCGCGACATAAGTGACGGCCGCATAGCAACTATTCAGATATTCGTCATCGAAAGCGATTGCTGCGGCTTCTTGGCTCTTATGAATCTTGATTTGTTGAGAAGAAGACCATCCACGGAAGGCGCTCGCTCCGATATTCGTGACGGAAGCAGGGATGTCGAGCAAACGAACGCTCGTTGAGTCCATAAATGCGCATTCTCCGATTGAAAGGAGGCCGCTTGGCAGATTGACCACTTTGGCAGTTGTGCCAGCCATCGCATAATCATCAATGTATTTGACGGTAGAAGGTAAGCTGATATTGGTGCCATCTTGCTTGCCTAAGTAAGCAATGAGATGCTCTTTGGTTATGTCCATAAGGAAGCCGCCTTCTAAAGCGAAGCTCGCGTTTCCTTCTTCCAAGGTGAAGCTACTTACTTTTGTATCGCCAAAGGCATTCGCCCCAATAGAAGTGAGGGTCTTTGGAAGAGCGATGTCCCCTGTTAGGTTGCGGCAGCGGACAAACGCTTCCGCACCGATGCTCTTTAATCCTTTCCCAAGGGTGAGATTTGTGAGTTTCATATTGCTGGAGAAGGCGGATTCGCCAATGGTTTCCAAAGAATCAGGCAAAGTGACACTTGTCATATCAAGCATGCAGAAGGCGTCTTTGCCAATTGTTTTAAGCTTGCTACCTGCCTCGAATTCAAGCTTGCTCACTTTGTTGGTGAAACAGAATGCCGCTTCACCGATTTCGGTGACAGAAGCCGGAATGAAGAGCGTCCAATCCGTATTGTCGCTTGATTTCACCGCGCTCTCGAAAGCGCCTTCGCCGATTTTCTTCAGTCCGCTTGGGAGCGTGATTTTTGTAATCTCTTTGCAACCATAGAAAGCGTAAGGGGCGATTTCTTCCGTAGCACTGTTCATAGTGAGTTCGCCAACTAAGCCATTCGTAATCGCAAAGAGCAGTTTTTTATGATCGGCGGTATAAAGGACGGAAGCATCGTCGATTTCAATCGTGGTGGCGCCAGTCTTTTTGCTGATACGTGACAAAGAGGAGGCGCTATCGAAGACAGCGGTGCCCATTTCTTGGATATTACCGAATTTGACGCTGGTGAGTTTGGTTTGATTTGCAAACGCACGGCTTCCGATTTTCTTTAATGAAAGTGGGAAGTCTAGCGTTCGAATGGAGCCAGCCTGAGCAACGGCAATTTCCTCATCGCCAGTATAAGCGCTGATATAGAAAGCGGCAGCACCGATTTCTTCTAGGCCTTCGGCGAAATTGATAGTCGCTAGCTTCGTGCAGTTATAGAAGACGCTATCATCGATGGTGACGATGTTGGACGGAATATTGATTTGAGTCAAACCCGTCTCGCTTAACGAATAGCGGGGGAGTCTTGTGAGTCCAGTTCCGATGGTGAAATTCGTCATATATGTGCAGCCAGAGAAGCAATCTTCACCCATCGTGAGCACGCTATTTGGCATTACAAATTCACTTAATTTATACACTTCACGGAAAGATTCTTTTCCTAAGGAAGTGACGGTATTAGGAAGTGTGATGCTTTCCACGAATTTATTGCAGTAGAAAGCATAATCTGCGATTTGCGTGACACCAGTAGGAACTTCGATGGAAGTAGAATCAGTGCGGTTAGCTGGGCTATAAACTAAAATCTTCCCATCTGCCGAATAAAGGGTGTTATTGACGACTTTGTAATAGTCGTTTGCGCCCGTTCCAGCGATGGCGATTTCCATAATGCCTTGCGCATACGCGGCAAAGCCAGGCTCCACGAGTGTAATACCGGCCGGAAGTGTGATTTTGGTAATCGCGCTGCAGTTAGAGAAAGCACGCTCACGAATGATCTTTACGCTGGAAGGAATGACGAGTTCATTCTTGAAATATTGGCCGAAGAAGGCGGCATAACCGATTTCTTCAACGCCGCTTCCCCAACTAACTTGCTGGAGGACTCCTTCTGAAGAAGAAGCGACATAAGCAAAGGCGTAATCGCCGATCTTCTTAAGAGAGTTCGGGAAACTGATGGAAGTGAAGGAACTATTATTGATGCCATAGAAAGCGCGGTTTCCGATTTCAACTAGCCCCTCAGGGAGATTCACGCCGGTGATGCCTTCATCCCCTTGTCCATAGAAAGCGTAATCGCCGATTTTCGTGACGCCAGAAGGAACGTCAAAAGTGCTTTGGGTGTTCTTTGGTGGGCAATAGACAAGCGTATTGCCATCGCGAGAATAAAGAACACCATTCTCGGATTTATAAGCGATGTTCGAACCGCTTACGAGAATTGTCGAGAGTTTTCTTGCGCCTAAGAACGCGCGTGGGTCGATAGAAGTGACGCTATCGGGGATATTCACTTGAATCAAGCTGATTCTGCTTTGGAAAGCCGTTTCCCCAATCGCGGTGACCTTTTTGCCACCAATACTGCTAGGAATATCAGCAAGAGCGCTATTGATATTCAATAAGCCGGTGATGGTAAGGGTGCCATCCTCGTTTGTTTTAAATTTGAAATTGAATGCGGACTTGTCGAACAAAGCGATGATGGTGTGACCATTGAGTTCATCCGCACGGACAATGCCGGTCCAAGGCTTGCTTTCTTGGCCATCGATATACCACCCTTTGAATGAATAACCTTCTTTGGAAGGAATATCAAGACGTGGGGAATCCCCCTCGAAAGTATCAACCGTATAACTTTCGCCGCCATTGCCTGGATTGATAGTAATGGTGACTTTTTCGTCTTCGTTGACACTCCATTTCGCAATAAGGGTAAGGTCTTTATAAACCGGGGTATTGAAATCCCATTTCGCGCTTCCTGCATACCAGCCTAAGAAATTGCAGTGCGTTTTGACTGGATCGCCTGGATCAAGCGCCCAACTTCCTTGATCGATGGTTTGCGGGGTGACGGTCGCATCACCATTGCTCATAATGCCGCCATTCAAATCGAAGCTGACAGTGACTTTGTTGACGTTGTCGCCTTCTTTCGTTTTGACCCAATAGCCGTTTTGCTTGGTATATTCGTTACCAGTGCTTGTGTCGGTATAGGTATCTCCGTTTTTTCCAATGGAATTATCTGGCACTCCAGCCCCCTCAAAATGGTTGGAATCTGTGTTTTTTACCCAAGCTCCATTGATTTTGGTGTAATTCACGTTCGTCGCGGTATCGGTATAGGTGTCCCCGTCTTGCCCTAGCGTTGTGGCTGGCTCGCCCTCTCCCTGGAAGTGAGCCGATACGCGACTTGCCTCAGAGGAATTGTTATTGCCATTTCCTCCGCAGCTTGCTAGCGACAATCCGCCGAGTAAGGCGACTGCCGCAAGAACGAGTTTCATTGATTTTCCGTTTTTCATGATATGTGTTTTCCTTTCCTGATTATTAGAAGCGCGTGAATGTTTGGTTTACCGTGGAGAAGTCATTAAACGCGTTTACGTCGATTGATAATGATATGGCTTCTCCGTCTTTGATAGTGAATGTGAGCGTATAGGTTTTTTCTCTTTCACTATCGGTAGCGACCATTTTGTTCGTACTTTGATCGAACGTATAAGGCAAGTTGGTGAACTGATAGCTGCCCATCTTGCTCCAATCGCCACCCTTTTGCCATTCAGGCGTTCCTTTGCTTTCATAGGCTTTGCGAACGGGGCGACGCGCATCGTAATAATCTCCGCCTCCATCGTCAAAGGAGTTCATATAGACGATGATATCGAGCGTTTCCGTTTCCGGGTGAATGGTGATTTCTTCCAGATACTTATAGGAGTAGTAGTAATCGCCTCTCCAACTCTTTTCTTCGTAATAATAGATGGTATCACCGCTCCAATAAGAGTTCGCTTCGACGTCTATTGCTTTGCTTGTGACTTTAATGGTTGCATCACTTGTAAGACCCTTAAACGAATATTTGCCGGTTTCGTTAGGTAGTAGCAAGGAGATGCTTCCATCCCCCTTCACAAGCTGGACCTTGTCGGCTTTATATCCTTCTTTGAAGACAATGGAGAAGGTGATTTCGTCCGAAGTGGAATAGTAATCTTTTGAGTTATCAATTGTGATGGAATCAACATTGTCATCCTTTTCTGTCTTTACCGCGTAACGTTTGTCGGCATTGACGATGACATAGACGTTTTTCTCTGGCATCGTGAAGGTGTAAACATCATCATTTTGATAGCAATTCACGGCACCCGTGCCCGTTTTTCCGCTGAAATCGAAGTTCGTCCATAGGCTTACGCTGCGGAATAAATAGGAAGGATCGGTTTGCTCAATACGGAAGGAGACGCTTGCTCCAGGAGCGGCTTTACTTCCACCTTCCGTGTAACGGATAACGAATCCGTTATTAACCGAACTAGGGAAATTGATTTCATATAGGCGTCCCGTTTCCACGTTGATGACAACGTTTGCTGCTGGCATTTGGAAGGCATAGATATTATTTTCTAGCGCCAAATCCGCTTCCACGGAAATGCCATCTTGGTCAACATAAGTGACGGATATAGAGGTTACGCCGTAATTTACATCCGGGAAGACTTGAAATTTGACTTCGCTTCCCTCTGCGAGTCCTTTGTTGCGGTCATTTTCTTCAAGCCCGATATAACTGAGCGTCGCGTTTTGGACATTTTCCGTGATGTGATATTTCTTGATGGCTTCCTCACCAGTGATGACAAGGGTGGAGTCTTGTTCCGGCATGAGGAAGGAATACTCTTTTTCGCTAGTGGGGGTAAGGAGGGAACCATTGAGCAATACTTTGACGTCGATGAGTTCATTTTCATCGTAGTCGATGGTGAAACTTACGGTCGCGCCCGCTTGATATCTCTGTTTGAGACCTTTCGCGTTGACTTTCGGATTGAAATTCATTTTCAATTCGTAATATTTCGCAACGCTTTCGCTAGATGAAGATTGTTCCTTTGACGCTTCTACGGAACTCGAACCAGATTCAGAAACCCCATTCGATCCCGAGGAAGAGCTGTCGTTCGTTGACGTTACTGTATTATTTTTGGATGAGGAGGCGACTTCGCTTGAAACAACCGTCCCTGATGACTGATTGTTTGAAGAGATATCACTACTAGTAATTGGTGATGAGCAGCCCGTTAATAGCAATAGTGTGGACAGCAACAATAGAGGCTTATTTTTCATTTTCCTTACATTTTCCCTCCTGTTTTTATGGATTATTGACGTTACATTTAACGCGTGTACGCGCAATAATGCCTAAGTATGTCTTAAGACTTTTATTTTTCAATGATTAGTTTTGCAAATTACAAATTATTTTGTGTTTTTCGATATCTAGGGGCAAATAACAAAAAGAATGCTTGAAGTCTTTCTCTTTTTTGCTAGTTTCTCCCATATATGCGACTCGTTTGAGCGCAATAGGGAGATAACACCATGTGCAAAAAATCAAAATTATTCGTTGTAGCCTTATCCTCGCTTTTGCTTTTAAGCGGATGCTCGATGCCTGCTACTACTAGCAAAGCAGAATCCAAAGAAAGTAGTGTCGAGGCGTCTACAGTTTCCTCCTTAGGCGATACGAGCACTACGAATTCTTCAAGTGAGGCTTCATCTAGCATCGCTCAATCTTCTAGCAAAGCGGAAGATAGTTCGAATGCTTCCTCATCTAATCGCGAAGC
Source organism: Caryophanales bacterium UBA782 (assembly GCA_002296455.1). GTDB lineage: Bacteria > Bacillota_I > Bacilli_A > RFN20 > CAG-826 > UBA4951. Next base: position 20,009 of record DBJG01000034.1, read on the forward strand.
GGCTACGTATTCCGTCGAGGTTACGAAAGAGGAAGGCGTTCGCTTATCAGGGTTAGAAGATAAATATGAAGCGGGAGCGAATGTCACTTTCACTTTGATAGCGGAGAATGGTTTTGCAATTAGCGATGTCAAAGCGGTCGCTGGAGTGAACGAAGTCGTTTTGACGAAAGGGGAAAACGGTGTCTATTCTTTTATCATGCCAAAACGTGGGGTGAGCATCACGATCACCACAAATCGTCTTTCTTATAAGCTCACAGCGGGTGATCCGGGGGACTTCATCGCCTCTATTAAACAAAAGAAAGTCGGAGCGGCGGATTTTGTCGATTTGGATACCATTACGGAAGGTAGTGGAGACACGGAAGAAGGGGAAGAGACTAGCGAAATCACTTATAAGACGGCCGAATTTGGTGCGACCATAAAAGTGGAACTCCAAGCGTCAGGCGATTATCTATTGACGAGCGTTTCCGTGAATGGCGAAGTCATCGATTTAAAGGGGCAAATGTCCTTCACTTTCCTTATGCCGGCGAAGGATAGTTCCATTCGTATCGAAAAAGAAGATATGCCCATTGCCATCACAAAAGTGGAAAGCGATCATTTTTCGTTGACACTATATAAAGAGGATAAAGTGACGACGATTGACGACAATCTTGTCGTTCCTTATAGCGAGGTTTACGTGCTAGCGAGACCGAAAGAGAATAATGTAGATGGACGTTATTCCATTAAAACTGTCGCTTATTCTTATAAAAATAACGGCGGAACCATCACGACTGAAGATATCAGCAAATCCATTGATGACGATGCGGACGGCTTTTACCATTTCCGGGCGCCGAAATTTGAAAATCTCACGGTAACCATTACCGAATACGATACTACGGCATATGCGGATTATGGTTTCCTTGGGGATTATCTGATGCTTGATTTGTCCAATGGTGGAAATATGGACAAGACGTCATTCACTGATGGCTATTCTTTGCGTGTTCAGCCCTCAGGCCTTCTTTCTATGACAAAAGGGGAGAAGACCGAGGAACGTCTTATTTCAGAAGCGGACGCAAAGGAAGGGGAAGGAAATGCAAAATTATCCAATGGTGTTTCTTCTAGCTCAGGAAGTTTCCTTTACGATGGGAAAGCCATTGTCGGCGATACCTATTTAGAGGGTTCAGCGAACACGACGAGTTATCTTTATGTGGCGGTAAAGAAGGAAAACGCGAATGACACCAATAGTCTTTACCAAGTGAAAGCGACGCAATTCAAGGTAAACGAAATCGTTTATGGCGTAATCTGTTTTTATCGCGATGGAGCCATTTACGACAATGTGCTAGTGAAACGCGAAAACGGTAGAAATTCGGTCTCTTTCGGCGTTGAGATCGAAATGCTAGCGGGCACGTATGTAAGCGACGCGGAAGCCTTGTTTATTGTAAATAAGAACGGCACTTCGCTACTAAAAGTCGGCTCGCAAGGAGATGGCGGAAGCGGCAATCGCATCCTTTTAGGTGAAGAATATGGCGATTATCTCACCGAAGGCGGGAAAACACTTCATCTTGATGGTATGGGGGGCGCCACTTACGATGGAGAGACGTTTGCCTATGTATTAACGGCGAATGAAATCACATTAACGAGTAATTCAAAAACGATAAATGGAACGATTGACGCATCAACGAAGACATTCGTCGTGACAAGTGAGAAAGAAGCTACTGCACTTCCTGAATGGGCCGGATATAAGTTCAGTGGCTGGTCGCAATGGAGTAGCAGTGACGATGATTCCATGGAAAAATTCATTCTTTCATTTCATGCCAACGAATTGAAATATGACTGCAAATGCCTCAATGGTTCCTATGAACAAAAAGACATCGATTATAAAGTCGTAAATGGGAACACGATCAATGGGAAAATCTATAGTTCTTCGCGAACAGAAGGCGTTTCTGTCACATTTACTTACGTTCCAAAAAGTTCTGGGGTTGGTTATTTTCAACTAAAAGGCGGAACAACTGGCATGTATTTCGCAAACGCGAAATTTAGCGTGTACACCGAATAGAACGTAACAAGGAAACGAGTCCAGATGGGGAACTCGTTTTCTCTTTATCCCTTTGCGTTTCCATAGCAAAATCATGAAATAAGCAAAAAATGAATTTAACGATTGAAATTCTTTACTTTGTCTATATATTGACAAGGCTACAAGGATATTCCTTGTCTGGATCAAAACGAGGTTAACAATATGAAATCTAAGTACTTGTTTCTTGCGGTTACTTCATTCCTATTGATGGGGTGTGGCGAGCAAGGAAACGGCATGAGTAATAACGAGTCAAGCGCCGAGACAATCTCTTCTAGTGTCAGTATCGGGGATATCGATAATACGGAGCTTCCTGAGCTTTCCGATATCAGTGTGGATATTTCCGTTCCAATTTCCGGTTATTTAGGGGACATCAACGTCGGAATGTCCTTAGCGAGCGATAGTGAATATGGCATTTCCTTCACACTCAAAAACAATTCTTCTGGCGTCGTTAATGTCTATACAGACAACCCTAATGTCCTCACTGTGAAAAAAAGCGAATCTGGAACCTCGTATACGCTTCTTACCCATAAGGCTGGGAAAAGTCATCTCATTATTGAAGATGGCGACACGATCATCCATTACCGAAAGCTAATCCAAGTAAAAAAGAAAATGAGCAAAGAAGAAGTGGACGCGCTTCTTATTGACACCGATCACTGGGGGAGTCACAAACAATTCGCTTCTTTTACCGGGCAATTGGAAATTGTGTTCATGGAAGGGGCGAAAGGATATATTAGTGGAACCGAATCCGGCGGCGTCACGCTGAATAACGAAGCGTTCACTTACGCTTACGATGGCGCTTATTCATCCATATCAGAAGAACATGAACATTGGTATATCTATCGCGTATCCGAATGGAAATTAACCGATTTCGTATTTGATTACTTCGCGGTTTGGAACACAGGCGATTGGCTCCATGCCCATACGCGTAATGCTTTGCTTGGGATTTTTGTCCCTCAAGCGGAAGCTTAATGAGAAGAAAGGGAAAAATACTCTATGAAAAACTCAGTGAAACTATTGACCATTCTTGCATGCGCTGGATTGTTAGCGGGTTGCGGGGATGGCGCTTCCTCAGAAAAAGAACAATCCCAAAGCGTGAGCACAAGCGAATCAGGCGGTGGGAGTTCATCTACAAGCGGCATCACCCCAGAGACAGAATATGCGATTATCGACCGTACAGGCGTCGGAGTCAACCTCACGTTCAGCAAAACGAAAGCGAAGAAAGGGGAAACGGTCATCGTGAATGTCACTCTCGATGAAGGATATGTGCTCCTTGCTCTTTACGCGAACAAAGTGGAATGTACAAAAGTCAACGACACCACTTATTCCTTCGCGATGGGCGATAGCCCCGTCTCCATCACCGCAAGTTTGAATGCGGTTGGTGATGTCACCTTAAGCGGCGATATGGCCGCGGTTTTCGCTAAGCAAGAAGATGGTTCGTATAAAGCGAATATCACTTGCGAAAACGCGACGAAATTGCTTGTCAATGTCGGTAGCAATCAATATGGATATGGCGCGGTTGACTTCGATTTGAGTTACGCCGATATTGATAGCGTGCATGTTTCTTCCTCCAAAGTCACCCAATTCGAATTAGGAGGAAACGCGATTTATGAAGTCACTTTCGACTTGCGGAGAGGCGAAAAACCGATTTCCGTTTATCGAACCGGTATCCTTAAAGCACCTTCCAACGCCGATGAAATCGGTTCTTATTTCTGCGGTTCTTACGCCGGAAGAAATGTACTTGATGGTGGGGCTTATAACGTGAAGGGACTCAATCACGTCGAATACCGGAATTCTAGGACGCTTGTTCAGTATTCTTGGGACTTGCACTTAGACGGCTCCATTGCCAAAGCAAAGAATATCTCCACCGATAAAACAGCATTCGTATATAAAGCCGTAAAAGATAACGTTTTCACCGTCGTCGACGAATATATCGAAAGTGGCACCGATGCTGATGGCAATGCTTTTGACCGGACAAAACTAAGCGATACGGTGAAATATTCTGGAAAATACGCGATTGTGGACGAAGTGAGCAATTCCCATTATGAGAAAACGCTTTTCGAGGCGACGCGCGATATCGAAACGCCGTCTCATGAGCTCCATAGTATCAATATGGGGATGCAGTACGGATATTCTGTCGGGTACGTGATTGAGGATGAACTCAAAGCGTGTGACCGCAAATTCGATGCGAAGAAAAACGATGATGGCTCCTTCGTCACAACCGTCAATAGCTGGAAGAACTACGCGGATAGCAATAATGCCCACACTCGCTATGAATATGCGATTACCATCAATATCAACGCAGACGGCACCTTGAAAAGTGGTTCTTATGAAGAGACTTATTACACGGAGAGCAATTTCAATTTCAATGATGCCGCTTCTAATGGCGGGTCCGTAAAACCAGGAATGGAAGGGAAAACCATCGAATCTTCTTCTTATTCTTATGGGTATGGCGAACCTTTGTCGACGCCAATTGATTTTGATACCACCCCATACTTCATCACGTCTATCTCCAATTTGAAAGTGAAGAGTAATAAAGACAAAACAAAGGAAGAGGGCCACGTCAAATTCAAGGAAGTGCTCGATGAAGCGCGTCGCGATCCGAATACGAAATCAATTGACGATGATAGCGTGGGTTATACGACGACGTTACATTTTGATTATGCGCCTATTACAGCGCTAGATAGTTGGGAATACGGCATTGTTGCTTCTAATGATAGTTCCATCGTTGGGAAAAACGTCTCTCGCCCATTAGAATGGACCGCGAATGCCCCAGGGACGACGGAAATCACGATCGGCAATCATTCCACGAATGATGTCACCATCAAAACGAATGTCACCGTCGATGAAGCTCCTTCTCCTAAAGGGTATTACGTTTGGGCTTATGGCAATGAAACGGAAGACGACGTCCCTACTTCCACTTCGGTTACCATGAAAGCGGGTAGACGGATGAACGTGTATCTTTGGGGGTCCCCAGCTGATTGCGCGATTCGTCCAGAGCTATCTTGCTCTAATTCGAATATCAAGCTTACTTTGAGCGATGGAATGGTCGTTCCTACCGTTTCGACCATCGCTTCCTTCCCCGCCTATGTGCTCACCATTGACGCGAGCGCGGTTTCAACCGATACGAAGTTGACCGAGACGATTATCGTGAAGGATAAAGGGGACCCAACTCTTGAAAGCGAGATTACTTTGACCATCAACCCTGGAACCCCGTCTTTGCTTCCTTCTTCTTTAGTGGGGACAAGCTGGACCGCGTATGACTTCGTCACCAAAGATGGTGTCAAAGATACCGATCCTCGCTATATGGAAGGAACCTTTGTCGCTGCTAAGCTTGCCTTCAGCGATGAGGACGGGAAAACAATCAACGGATTGACTTACAAGAAGGGAACATTAACCATCAGCGGTACCACTTATCATTTCTATTATCGCTATGGCGTTGGCGATAGCGGATCGATGCTTCTATCCTTGGCGAGCGCCGAAATGACGAAGTCCGGTTCTAGTGGAGACTCCTTGACGATGACCGACTTTGAGATTGGCGGGGCCACGCTTGAGGACTATGGGCTTCTTGGCATCTACGCTTGTGAAAGCACTTATTCTGGCGCTGGAGAAACAGAAACGAACTATCTTGTCGGATATCCAGAGGAAGAAGATGGTCCAGCGGAATACGAATGGTTCACTCTTGACGCTTAATTAAGCCATGTTCTATTGGCCACTACGAGTAATCGGGGTGGCTTTTTTTGATTCTTTCAGTGTTTGCTATATTTTTCGCCAAATCAGATTTTTATCTCATTCCCGAAAAATATAAACGTTTCTACAAATGATAAAAATAGCTTTGGTGTGTGCTTTAAAAGTCTGAATACTGGCTCAGTCTTTGAAAAGATCATCCATAGTGACTATCGAAGAAAAGTCCCAAGAATATTCGTTTTTTCTCAAGCCGTATGTGGATATCAAAATGTTTTGCACTGTCTTTTTCTTGGAAACGTTTTTTTGAACAATTGCTTTTCGCCTAACTAAGGAAAAATGATAATTTTTGTCGATAACGAATTCGTCACTCCAGAACTTTGCTTCACACAAATCGATAATGTTATCTTTTCTATCGATAATCAAATCGATTTGCGTACCTTCCTCGTTGTTGTCTCCTTTTTTTAGCCAAAGAGATTCATTCGTGGAGACTCCGGAAATACCCAATTTGCTTTTAATTTGTTTGATATGATTGAAACACACGTTTTCAAACGCGATTCCTCTCCAAACGGTGATGCCTTGGGAGTCGATGTTATTTGACCAATTATCCTTCCTTCCTCGTTTTTCGTAAAAATGGATATAGAAAAGGCAAAACGGGTCAATGAGTTTGAAACGTTCTTCTCGTTTATGGGCACCAAATGGAACATATTTAAAAATAAAACCACCTTCCATGAGCGCTTTGAGGAATTTCGAAAAGGAACCGCTGTCCTGTATTTTTAGAGAATCTAGTAATTCTTGGCGCGTTAATCCGCTCTTTTTCGAACCAATCGCCTTGATAATCGCCTGCATGGTTTCTGGATTGACAAAAATGGATTGGAACAGACGATCGAATTCGCTTTGAAATGGTGCGTTGCCTTCGAAAAACAAATCATCGATGTTCTGCGCGAAACTCTTACTCCTATCGAGATGCTTTAAATAATAGGGGATGCCTCCGAACACCATATAAGTTTGCACTATGTCGTACCGGGAATAATTGAATCCGTTTTTGATTAGATATTCCTCACATTCTGACAACGAAAATGGATTTAAGCGAATTTGCTTTGTGACTCGATTGTAAAGACCGCCATGGTTGTTGATTAATTTGTCCAAAACCCATGAAGTAGAACTGCCACAGACGATAACCATAATATTGTGCCTTCCGCAAGCCCATCCGTTCCAAAACGCTTCAAAACCGGTCATAAAGCCCGACTTTGGAGTATCCATCCATTGAATTTCGTCAAAGAACACAACTTGCTTTTCGCCTCCGCATTTTGAAGACAAAAGAGTCTCAAGCATGTAGAAGGCTTCAATCCAAGAGGTTGGGCATTTCGATGGCTTCATTCCAAACGTAAGAAGCGAATGATAGAAATGTAAGAGTTGTTCTTTCATTCTCGTTGCTTTGGCTGCTCCGTTTTTAGAAACTTCGATAGGCGATAGTCCTGCATGCATAAATGAAAAACGCCCTTTAAAAGTCTCATTAATCAAATACGTCTTTCCAACACGCCTTCTGCCATAAAGGGCCACGAGCTCTGCTTCATCGCTCGAATACAAAGCGTTCAATTCATCAATTTCGCGTTTTCTTCCAATCAGCATGACATGCCTCCAAAACGAATTATAATTTTCGCAAATTAAACTTTTTATCTCATTCCCGAAAATTATAACACCATTTTGGAAATACATGGTTATGTTTTATTGCATATTTTTCGCCAAATCAGATTTTTATCTCATTCCCGAAAAATATAAACGCATTTATGGTAAAGAATTTGAAGCGAAAACTTCTCGAATAACTGTTTGTAACTTATAAAAAAAGCGGAAGGCAAAGCAATCCGCTTTTAGAGAGAAGAAAACGATAAATCAAGAATTATTGATCGACCAAAGAGGAAAGAAATTGGTCAAAAGCAGGGATATTTGTGCTCCCGAAATTCACAAAATCGTAAGAAAGGGTGCCGCCACTGGTTTCTAATTCAAAGCGGATGGTTTGTTTATTTTGTTTATTGTCAATATCGGCAAAGCCCATATGTAACTTTGTTAATGTGACGTTTGCAGTGCTATTTTCAAGCGAGAAATTGGTCACAAAATCATTCATGATGAACGCATCATCCGTGACGTAACTAGCGTCCATGTCGCTAGGAATGACATCTTCCTCGAAATATTGAAGATCGTCCCAAAGAGAAAGGAAGCTTGGATAGTGGTAAACCGAAGGAATATCGGGATCATTGTTATAGGGGGCGGATAAAGATATTTGCAGTGTGTTTCCATTCATGCTCACCAAATAACTGCCATTGAGCAAAGCGCCGTTATTTGGGTCTTTTTTGTGATCGATGCCGATAAGCCCTTGACTAAGAAGAATTTGGCCACTACTCGCGACATATGCACTGTCCCAATTGACGAAATAATAATCTTGGTGGAAATATTCCGTTCCTACTTTTCTATTTCCTTCATAGTAATAATGCGTGTAGTTATTATTGCGCATGATGGTGCGCGCTTTCGATAAATCTTCATCCACGGTGTAGTAAGTGCCGCCACTAGATAAATAATCGTTAATTTCTGGAATCGTGGTTTCTAGTAGCGAATCCACGGTTGCCTCAATGGTGATGGTGCCAGCACTCGCATTGCTGACGCTTAACGTAATGAGCAGTTTTCCCGATTTGGTGATGGAACCGGTGAGCTTATTGATAGAGGCGTAGTAATTGGTGCCTAGGCCAAGCATCGAAAGCAAAGCGACCTTGTTTTTCTTCCCTTTGATATCGGCTTTCACGCCATCTTCCAAAGAATTGATTTGCTCATCATCGAAGGAAGCGAAGCTCGTTACGAGATCACTATTCCAAAAAGACTGATAAGGCTTATTCTTCTCATCGAACAAAAGTTCGCTTCCGATGAGTTCGTCATGTTTTAAAGAGACGCCATATACGCCTTCTTTGGCGGCGATATATCCATAACTATTTTCGCCAAAAGAGTAATAAAAAGCATTTTCCGTGTAGGAAATCTGAATGAAATTGATGGCGCTTGTCTGAGAGGAAGAAACAACTTCGGCAATGGAATAATTCCGCACCGCTTTCAATGCTTTTAGGTAATTCTTCACTGAAGCGTTGTAATCGCTAGGAAGTGAAGTGAGGTAGCCCGAAGAGTTTGAAAAAATAGTGGACGTCTCATTTCCTCCACAAGAAGTAAGGAGCAAGGCGGGAGATAGCAGCAAAAACAATATTTTCTTTTTCATCATGGTGATAATCATGCAATGGATTTATTTTCTTTCAATCATTATTTAAGGAAATTGGTAACTGAAATAAAAAAGCCCGTCAGGATGAATGGCGAGCTTTTGAGGAAGCGAAAAGAGATTATGCGTTTGTAGGAATATTGATTCCACTGAGGTTCGCTTCTGCTGGAATCGATGTCGAGCCAATGTTTTTAAACGTGCTCTCCATGAAATAATAGAAGGTGTATTCTCCGACATTTCCCCATGGAATGAAGGATGCCAAAGTGAGGGAACCATCGGCATTCGTCGCCCAATAGTTATATTGATACTGCGCGTAATTGGCGGTGAAATTCGAGAAAATGGTGGCACCGATGAAATTCCCGATCTGTAGCATACTAGAAGTGATGAGAGCGCCTTCGTCCTCACCCATTTCGTCGAAATAGAAAGCAGATGTGCCATCTTCGGCATCGGCTTTGCTGTTCCAGTTGGCTTTTGCTAGATTCTCTGCGGTGAAGTAAGAGCTAGAGAAGGTGCTATTCCAAATGCTGATGGTCTCGCCTTCTTTCGCAACGATTTCGCTAGAAGCAGTTGGGGTGCCCCAAGTGGTGGTGCCATTTGCGTAGGTTCCATCAACCAAATAGAAGGTGTTATCTCTCACGACGGCAGCGTTGACTTGCCCAGAGGTGAAAGCGCCCGCTCCATAAGCCTCGGCATCGGAAACGGCTTCGATTCTAGAATAATAATCATTTTCGGTTACGTAAGTGGTCACATCGTAAGTGAAGAATAAGCCATTCGCGCTACTTGTCGCCGCGGTCGCTTGGGCAACGCTTGCTTTTTCGCCAGTGTTTGCGTTCAGCCAGTAGCCGCTGCTTTCTACAGTGTAATTCTTTGTGGAATTCATTTTGTCAAAAACGGTCGTAAGTGAGGAAACGTCGTATGGAGCCGGGTAAGAAGGGGATGCAAGCCAATTCTCGACCACATCGATTTTGGTGGTTCCGACATCGTAAATATCGATGGCTATTCCAAGTAACCCTGTCTGTCCTGCGCTCGTTCCCACAAGGTGGAAGATAATGTCGCCAGTTAATGTTCCGTCTTCATTCTCGCCTAGCTCGGCCCAGAAAGTCGCTTGGTAGCTTTCCACATAGCTATCTAAGGACAAGCCAGCGGAGAAATGCCCGAAATCTCCGACTAAGGTATTCCCGTAATCATTCGTGTTGCGGTTGGTGAGGGCATAAACACCTGTTGGCGAGCCATCTTTGTCTAAGATTTCCGTGAAATCGGTGGATTTAAACGAGATGGGGTTGCCTAAATAATAATTGTCGAGGCTTCTTTGCATGCCTGGGTCGACAACCAAATCGGTGGGGTTTTTTCCGTCTTCGGCATTCGCGCTAAAACTCATCGAGTAAGTGACATCGTTTGGCGCTTCCACATAGCCAGTCCAAGATTTCGTGGGAGTGTAATTATTTTTGGTTTGAGTAGCGAAATACTTTTCGTTGTGGAAATTGATACCTAGGGACGTATCATAGGTTGTGGAAGTATTGGTTCCTACGGCAAGGGTATAGGCAGTATAATTGCTATCCAATGCGGTGACTTTCTCGTTGAATGCCATCTTCGCCTTACTCACGACAGTGCCTTTATAGGCTTTTTTTGTCGTTCCAGCGATGATCATGACCGTGAAGTCGCCATAGTCGATTCCTTTAATGATATGACCGTCGATGGAGATATTATCGTTCTCGCTTTCAAGCGACCATGTATCGACTTTGGTAACCGTGACATAATCCTCGAGATTGAGCGTCTTGTTGACTTCAATTTCGGCAGGGACTTTTGTGTCGAGCACGATTCTTCCAGCGACGGAAGCGATGCTGCTAGACTCGCTACTGCTCGATTCGCCACCGCATGAAACGAGAGTGAGTGTTCCGGTGATGGCTAAGAGCGATAATGCTAATAATTTTCTTTTCATAATATGTATTTTCCTTTCCTATATAATCTTATTTATTCTCAATAAAGTGCAGTGTGATGGAACTATCGGTTTGCTCGACGACATTGAACGTCCAATTCAAACTTGTTTTATCATCGAAGAGCAAATCGTTCGGGAAGAAATCGCGCATTCTGTAGTTGCTGTAATTACTTCCACCATAGAGATTATCTTCACTGCCTTTGTATTTGTAGTCACTTTTCCCAAAGAGGTTTTTGGTGTTGCCGAAGCTACTATAATAGCCTGTTCCGTCCAGGCCATTCACGCCACTTGAGAAGATGGCATGGAGTTCACGATAAGCGCCGTTTTCGCTCTTGTTGTTATCGACATCAACGCTTCGTGAAGGGGTGTTGCTATGCGGAGAGGTGAAGGCGCTTTCGTAAGTGCCATTTTCCTCATTGATAGTTTGCTCATCATAGAGATTGTCCGTATATCCGAACTTAGAAGTGTTCGATACTGGCTTTTTGTTGGCACTATCCCATTTGCCTTTCGTCGAAGCTAAGCGCGAATCGACGTGGAATACTTGTAAGCCTGGATGCTCGTAAGTGCCGCCATGGCCATAGGCGTTAGAACCTGTGGAAGAAGCAACTTGCCATTCGGGGTAACCTTGGCTATCGGCTTCGTTCACGCCAGTGGGGGTGTAGTATTCAAGAAGCAGATATTCATCCCATGGCGTCTCGTTCCATTTGTCTTCGCTTGTGTTTCTTAGGACGAGGAAGTCGCCGGTGTCGGTGTAACTATTGAGCGTGATCTTGAAGTTGCTCGAGCTTCCGTCGATGACTTTTGCATCGACCCAGTTATAAGCCATTTTGCTATAGGCGTTATGATCACCGACGTTCATATCCATCATATCCACGCCGCCGGCTGGGCCACCAAGCTGAGCGCCGCTATCGGTTTTGTCGTAGGAATAATAATCGTTCAAACCCATCATGTGGCCGGTTTCATGAACGATGGTGTGTGCGTCTGCGCAGGGCTGTCCATCATTGTTCTTGGCGTAATAATTGTTCTTTACGTAATCCCAGCGGCTCCAGAAATAGCGTTGTGGAACTGGGTTATCTGGATTGCCCATCTGCGGAGCTTGACTATTGAGAACAGTGCAGAAATTCCACCAAAGGTCATTGCCCGTATTGACACCGCTCGCCCCTGGGGTGATTTGATCGGTCATGTATACGACTTCGATTCCATCAATATAGCCATCTTTGTCGTAATCGTAATCCTTCATATCGTAGTTTTGCGATGTTTTCAGCCAATTGACGATATCGTTAATGAGCTTATCCAAATTGTTCCGCTCGAAGTCTTTCGTAGAAGCACCTGTGTAGGTGTACACGGGCGTGACTTCTCCTCCGATATCGAGTTTCCCATAGCTGCTCTTGTAATAATAGGAGCTGAGGGATTCCCATTTTGAAACGGATTGGTATTTACTATGCTTCGTGCTCCCGAAGAAAGCCTCGTCTAGCGTTCTTAAGACATCATCGCGGTTTTCGAATAACGCTCCAGAAGAGGCGTTCCCGTTTTTGTCTTTTGCAAATTCGACGGGGACCACAAGGATCTTTGGGGTGCCTAAGGATGGGAATTTTCCCGCTTTGAGTGCGCCAAGTTCCTTATGCTTATTAACGGCATATTTCGCCATACTGGAGGCGGAGACGGTCTTATAACCATTTCCCTCACTAGCGACGGCGACTTCCTTTTGACTGACGGAGAAATCGATTTGAGTCTCGATCAAATCTTCTTCGTTTGAGATCGTCGCTCGATATAAGCCAGCGGGCAAGGCATCACCTGCTTTATAAGTTTTGCTGCTGTCGTTTCGGTCAACAATCGAATAAGAAGTGCGGAACTGCCAGTTGGTGGCGTCTTGACGTTTCCCCGTTTTGTTATTCACATATGTGACAGTCGGTTTTGCACTATCGAAGAACGTTCCGCCTTCTGGAATATCCGTATTCTTCAAGGTGACCTCTAAATAGGTGTCGTCGTTTGTATGGTCTCTACTTGAAATAGGCGAAAGGGAACCGCCTTCCGAAGAAGGGGCCGACGTTTCCCCACTAGGGCCGCATGAGGCCAAGCTTAATAAACCAGTCGCGGCAAGAGCGAATAGGGCAATTGTCTTTTTGCTTTTTGCATTCGTCATACATGTCTCCTTTCATGGTAATCGAATTACTTAATAACACACTTAATGCGTATGTGCGCATAGGCGAGTTCACGTTGAGAAGACTACAAGGATAAAAAACAATGTCAAGGATAATTTAAGGAATCCACTACTTGTTTTCGCCGATGAGGAAAAATGCGATTCGTGTTTTTCTTTCTCATGATTTTGCTTTAGACTACTGCAATGATGGACGCGTGGAAAAAAAGGAGAATCGTTGGCTGGCTTGTCGCCGTCGGTGTGGCCGTTCTTGTTTTCTGCCTCGTCTTTTTCTTACGGAAAATTTATACAATAACCGGTGTTTGCGACGCTTTGTTTTGCGCTGCTTCAATCGATATTGCAATCCTTCTTTTCGTTTGGATAGAAAGAAGCGGAGCATTTGATGTGTTTAACTTCCAATTCTATCGATTTTTTGAGTCTTTTCGTCCAGATGGTATAAAGAGATGGGATACTGCTTACGAGTACAAAATCGAAAAAGAGGAGAAGCGGAGGAGAAGCGGTCCTTATTATTGGCCTTATTTAATTATTAGCTCTATTTTTCTTGTAGCGGCGATTGTGCTACTTGTGATTATCGAAGTGACTGTTGCAAGCCATTCGTAACTTACATCAAGCGATAATTCTTAGTGAATTTTGAAAATAATGATTGAAATTTCGCCAATCTTTGGTTTCCTTTATACATTGCGCCCATGGGTAAGGCGCATATGACTAAATTATAGACAAGAAAGTTAATGAAAGGAGTTTTATGAAAAAATTCATGAAAGTTGGTATTCCTTTGTTCTTGGCTGCGATGATGCTTGCTAGTTGCGGCGGTGGTGGTGACACTTCCGAATCCGGCGGCAGCACAGGCAGTTCGGAGATCAAAAAATACGAAGGGGCAAGAGCTTCTGGCGTTTACGATTTCACAACCTTGGATTATCAAGATCGTCTCGACATCCTTGGAAAATTGGAATCCTATGCGCTGAAAAACCATCTTGCTGGCATCCCTCTTTACGACGATTCCAGCAGTGAGCAGTTCTCACAGCGCGTCTTCAACAATCTTCCAACTCACACTTACATCACGAACTTCGGTTTTGGAACCGGCATGGCCGATTTCAAGGGAAGCCGCATGATGTACGACGGCGAAATTAATGAGCCAAAAGAAGAATGGAAGGACTATTTCCATTCCTATACTTCCATTGATTCCGGCACATTCAATTATTGGAATAGCACGGGTGCGGATGTCGCTGATCGAAACAGCATGATCACCAGCGGCTATTTCGAAGTTGATATGAATGACGCCAAGACCGACTATAAGTGGGTCGCCGGCTTATCCAAAACCGATGAGCCAATCATGCTCGACAAAAACGGAAATGTCGTTGCTAATAGTGAGGGGAAATCGTCCAAATATTGGCGCGTTACGCTTAAAACCGGGAAAGATGGCGTCAAATACGCCGTCCCAGAAACGAGCAAACTCTACCAAAAATACAATGATAAAGGGGTGGAACTTGAAGACTATCTCACTCCGTTCAAAGTGATGCTCGATAACCGCTTCGTTCGCGCTTCTGAGTTAGGGCAGGATTCCAGCGGCTTCGAAGGCGTTATGGAATACATGTATGGTTCCAAAGACTGGAGCAAAGTCGGCATTCAAGTCAATGAAGCGGCTGGCTCCCTCGACTTTGAATTCATCACCCCAAAGACGATGAACTATGCCCGCACTTCTCTTTCCAGTGGGCTTTATTCCCCAGTTCCAGCCTCTTTTATCTCGGATATTGGCGGAGCGGACAACTATGGAAAACGCGTTTCCAATCCTGCTGATCCATCCAAAACTCTCGATAATGTCATTTCTTGTGGTCCATATGTCCCAACATGGTGGGAAGACAACCAAATCATGGCCTTCAAGAAAAACGACTTGTATTACAATAGCAGCAAATACCATTTCGCTGGTTTGACGGAGCGTGTTTATAGCGGCTCGAACGCCGATAAAGACGCTTATCAAGCGTTCTTGAATAACGAACTAGACGAAGTCACGATTCCGACAGGGGAACTCAAAAATCACGGAAGTGACGGCACCGTTTTGAAGACGAAAGGATCGACCGTTATTAAGCTCAACATCAATTCCTGCACGAAAGAGGAGTGGGAATACTACTTCGGCGAAAACGGAAAAGTGTTCAAGCATACCGCCGATAAATACTGGGCCGTCAAACCAATCATGAGCAATGACGACTTCTTGACTGGATGCTATTTCGCCATCAATCGTGGGGAACTTGCCAAAATCGCCGGCCGTACTGCCGCTCTTGGCTATTTGTCCAACGCTTATACGCAAGACCCAGACGCCAAAGAGTTCTGGAGAGACACCGAACAAGGAAAAGCCGTTGTTGCTCCTTATATCGAAAGTGCCGGTGGCAACGAATACGGTTTCAGTTCCGCGACGGCGCAAAGCCTTTTCAAACGTTGCATCGAAGACATGCTCGCTTCTGGCAAAATGAAACGTGGCCAAAAGATTAAATTGACCGGTATCTATCGTTATCAAGATACCATCGACAACATCGGAAAATGGGTCAAGAAATACATTGAAGATGACTTTAATGAGGTTGCGAAAGATTACGATATCGAGCTTACCATCGAACTCAAAATCGGTGGAACTCAGTACACCGATACTTACACCTTGATGGACCACGGCGAATTCGATTTCGCGGAAGGCGCCATCTCTGGTAACGTCCTCAATCCTCTCGAATTCATGAGTACATGCGCGACCGATGATTTGGCCCAAGGCTTCTGCCTTAACTGGGGCGATATCACCGCAAATCTAAACGAAGAAGACCCGATCATTTACGCAAATCCACTTTCCAAAGACAAAAAAGAAGAGGCTTGGAGCTATGACGCACTTTGGAGCGCCGCAAACGCTTCTACTGTCGTAAATGAAGGACTTGTCACTCCAATTGCTGGCAATGTCCAAATCGTTGAAGGCGAGGATGGGGAGACGGTTGACTTGACTGCTGTCTATCCGGACATGACAGACGATAACGGTGAATACATCTTCTCGTTTAAGACAAGCGGCGTTGCCATTACTACTGCCGAAAGTGTCAGCGCTTTGACTTACATTTATAGCGCCAATGCAGAGACAGTTACCGCCAATGGCGAAATCCGCATCAAGGTGAAGAAGAGCGACATCACAAAGCAAGCTAAGAAAAACGCCAAAGACGCAAAAGCGACGCAAAATATCTATTACGTCCAATGCAATTTGGAATATTCCTATAAGGATGTAAACGGCGAAACGGTAACAAAATACAAATCAATATTTAGTTACGCGAACCTCTCCGATATCGGCATGGAACCCGTCCATCCATAAAAGAAAAAACGTAGAAAGCTCCGCTTATTCGCGGGGCTTTTTCCTTTCAATGAAAACTAAGCGTTTATCTTTTTAGATAAAGCGAGTAAAATTCTTTCGTTAACCACTATGAAAGAAACATTAAAATACGTACTCGAACGAATTCTGTTCATCTTCTTGACGGCGTTCATCATTCTCTCCGTCACTTACATCCTTCTCCAATGTTTGCCTGTTACAACAGTCGGAAACAAGCCGGCGGAAGCTTGGGCGTTTTGGAATGAGCAAGTCAAACTCGGGTATTATTACGAACTTGACCCAGTGAAAGATCTCAGCCGCATTCAAAGCGGCGATTTCGCGGCGCAAGTCTCTTTGGGACAGACCACGGTTTATTATGCCCCTTACCCGATTATGCACCGCTATGTGATGTGGCTTGGGAATATTGTGACGAAATGGGACTGGGGCACATCCAGCAAGATTTCCGTCGGTCAAAGCGTTATCACCATCTTGATGAGCCGTCTTCCATATTCGATGCGCTTGAATATCATTTCAATGATTATTTCTATCCCACTCGGTATTGGTTTAGGGGTCATTGCGGCTTTGAACAAGAACAATTTGACCGATTCCATCATTTCAACCGTGATCATGGTTTTCATTTCCGTTCCGAGTTTCGTCTTGATTTCCTTCCTTCTTATTTGGCTTAGCTATTCCACGGGATGGCTCCCCAATCGTTGGCCGAGTGACGCGCAAGCAAATGCTGATCATTTGCTGGCTTTTAAAGCTTATATTATCCCGGTTGCCGCGCTTTGCTTTGGCTCAGTTGCTGCCTTTGCTCGCTACACCCGCGCGGAGCTTACAGAAGTGATGTCAAGCGAATTCCTTCTTCTTGCTCGCACCAAAGGGTTAACAAAAGGACAAAGCGTCATTCGTCACGCTTTACGCAATTCCATGGTTCCGATTGTCCCAATGATCATTGGGCAGTTTATTGGCATTTTGTCTGGCTCCATGGTTCTTGAACAACTCTATGGTATTCCAGGCGTTGGCAGCTTGTTCGTCGAAGCACTAAATGACAAAGACTATTCTGTCGTCATGGTTGATAGCGCCATCTACACCTTGATTGGCTTATTCGCCACTTTGATTGTGGATTTGAGCTATGGCATCGTTGATCCGCGTATTCGCATGGGAGCAAAAAAATGAGGAAGAAGATGGAAAAACAAACCGTCGAAACGAAACAAGAACTTCCTTTTGCGAACGTTCCTGATTTCGAATTCGCCCAAAAAGACGACAAAATTTTTGATAAGAAATTTGATTCTAAGCCGACTACTTTTTTCAAGGACGCGATGAAGCGTTTCGTGAAAAATAAAAGTAGCGTTGTCGCGAGTGGTATTTTGTTTGTTCTTATCGCGATGGCAATCATCGTCCCTCTTGCTAATCACAATGATATTGAGACGAATATCGACACCCTTGCCTATCTCCCCCCAAAATGGAATGACGTGAATGATGCGCATTTCCTTGATGGGACTGGTCATGTGGATAAAGCAATTCTTGACCCAGCGACTAAGAAACTACCGGCGGATGGCAATTATAAACAAAATGGCGTTATCGGCGAAATCGAAGTCACCGAATCCTACGCGAATAGTTATAGCGCACTTGTTGCTGAATACGGAGAAGGTGGCAATGTTGCCTTATCTTATGTGAAGGACCGTAACGACGCTGAAAACCCATACAAAGATGCGGGTATTTATTCACAACCGATGGATATCGTCGTTTCCGATGATGTTTCATTCACTTTTACATTCGACTACGCTTCGATGAATGAAGAAAACAAAGGGGTGAATCCAGCACTCTTCTTTGGCCTTCAGTGTGAATTCGAAACGGGCGTTGTGACCTTTATCCCTCTTGGCGGCGATGTCATTTTAAGCGAAGACAATTATGCCATCACGATCCATGATGTCACTTCTTATCTCAAAAATAACGATGCATATGTGGCATCAGGGAAACCGGAAAGTGTCGAACCGTCTTTGGTTGTCGGGCTACGTGGCGACGAAGCCCATGTTGAGAAGAATGTTTATTTGACTTCTATCAGCGGAACGAAGAACGATGAGATGACGGATATTTCGAATGGCCTATTTTCTGACGCAACTTCCTTTGTTGGCAATTTCAATCAGAAAACCGTGGATTCGAAAACGGGAAAAGCACTTTACTGGAGCGCTTATAGTTCTACAAGCAGCGTTGGGATTTATCACGCAAAAGTATATTATGGCTCGTTCCAATACGATTATTATGAAGCCGCTTTTGGCATCGATGAATTCATGTTCGCCGAGGAAACCATCAATTCTTATATTAATAAAGGATATATGACTTACGTCTGGACGAGCGAAATGGGCACGAACAAAACGCCTGGCAAGTTCGTTCTTACCGAGCTTGGCGAACAGTATTGCCCGATTCGTGAAGTGATTTACCAAAATCACACCAAAACAAGCGCCGTGATTGGAAAACCGGTCGAAGTGAAAGAGCTTTACTGCAAGCGTTCGCTATATCGCTATGACTACCAAATGGGTTACATCGGAAGCTGCCAGCCACAAAAATACATTTTTGGAACCAATAAATTTGGGCATGACTTCTTCAAAGAGGTTTTCAGCGGTCTATTGACTTCCCTTGGTTTAGGCTTTTTGAGCGCGGTTATTAATATTGCTATCGGCGTTGTCTGGGGTTCCATCAGCGGCTATTTCGGCGGTTGGGTCGACATGGTCATGGAACGCTTCACCGAGATTCTTGGCGGCATGCCTTGGATTGTCATGATGACACTCATCATTCTTCTTCTCGGATCAAATTTCTGGACCTTCCTTCTAGCGCTTTGCTTGACGGGATGGATGGGCGTTGCTGGATCCACACGAAGCCAATTCTATCGTTATAAAGGAAGAGAATACGTTCTCGCATCCCGCACGCTTGGCGCAAGTGACGCGCGGTTGATTTTCCGTCACATTTTACCAAATGGTATTGGCACCATTGTGACAGGATCCGTCTTAATGATCCCAAGTGTCATCTTCACCGAGGCGAATATTTCTTACTTGCTCCCGAACGCGCTTGCGTTCACCGGCTCTCAAAGCTTCGGAATTACTTTGTCTAACGCCCAGGCTGATATCGGCAACTATTCCTATTTAATTGTTCTCGCTTCGATCATCATGGCTCTTATCATGATTTCGTTCAACCTCTTCGGGAACGGGTTACGTGATGCGTTTAACCCATCATTGAAAGGAGCGGAAGACTAATGGAAAATACAGCAAAGAAAATCTATCCAACGATTGATTATCCTTTCGTGACGTCGGTATCTAAGAAGAACAATAAGGAAGCGGTTCTTTCCGTTCGCAATCTCTCGATTTCATTTCATAGCGATCAAGGAAAAGTCCAAGCGGTCCGAGGCGTCTCTTTCGATCTTTATAAAGGAGAGACCCTTTGCATCGTTGGGGAATCGGGTTCTGGGAAATCCGTGACGAATAAAACGATTATGGGTATTTTGCCCAAGAATGCGCGGATCGAGTCTGGCTCCGTGATTTATGAAGGCGAAGATTTGACCAAAATCGCGGAAGATGAATTCCACAAAATAAGAGGAACCAAAATCGGGATGATTTTCCAAGATCCTCTTTCTTCTCTCAACCCAATTATGAAAATCGGGAAGCAAATTACCGAAGTCATGATTGCAAATGGCAACCATTTAAAGAAAGAATTTGAAGACATCATCGCCAAAGAATTCATTCAATACAAAAACGATCAGCGTTTGCTTATGCTTGAAAAAGAAACGCTGAAGCATTTGAAGAAAACAAAGGCAAGCAAAGAAGATATCGCAAAAGCAAAAGCGCGTTATTTCGAAAAGAAAGCCGAATTTAAAAAGATTTTAGTCGCAGATAAAGCGGCTTTACGCAAAAAGAAAGCGGAAGCGAGAAAAACCGTGAAAGCCCACAAAAAGGAAATCTTTACGCGTCATATCAATAACGTGAAGGCGATTGAAAAAAACATGTTCAAGGATTTTGCTGGCTTTTATTGCGACTTTATCAAAGAACATCGCCGTTATTTAAGCGAATGTCGCGTCACCCATAAGGAAGCGAAGAAAAGAGCGCTTCAGATTATGGCGGAAGTCGGTATCCCGAATCCAGAACGCCGTTACAACCAATATCCGTTTGAATTCTCTGGCGGTATGAGACAGCGTATTGTTATTGCAATCGCTCTTACCGCAAACCCAGACGTTTTGATTTGCGATGAGCCAACGACCGCCCTCGACGTTACCATTCAAGCTCAAATTCTTGAGCTCATCAATCGCTTAAAGAAAGCGAGAAACATGTCCATTATTTTCATCACTCATGACCTTGGTGTCGTGGCGAATATGGCTGACCGTGTAGCCGTGATGTATGCAGGAAAAATTGTTGAATATGGAACGGCGGAAGATGTCTTCTACGCGCCTGCTCACCCATACACTTGGGCCTTATTGAGCTCAATTCCGGATATTGACAGCAAGGAGCGGCTTGAAGCCATTCCAGGAACTCCGCCAAATATGCTTTATCCTCCTATTGGAGATGCGTTTGCTTTCCGTAGCAAATACGCGATGGGCATCGATTTTAGAAAAGAGCCGCCAATGTTTGCACTGAGCGATACTCATTACGTGGCAAGTTGGCTATTAGATGAGCGTGCACCTATTGCGGTCATGCCGAAGATTGTGAGTGAGCGTATTCGCAACTCCTTAGAGCGTTCCAAAGGAAATAAGCAATGAAAAAGCACATGGATTTAAGCGAAAACAAAATGGAAAAGAACCCATCGGTTGATCCAAAGGTTACTTTTTCGCAAGAACTTGTTGACCAAAAGATTATTCTCCGCGTCAAACATTTGAAGGAATTCTTCAATTACGGGGGATACAAAACCAAAGCGGTTCATGACATCTCTTTTGATGTTCATGAAGGGGAGTGCTTTGGGCTTGTTGGCGAATCGGGATGTGGCAAAACGACGACTGGCCGCTGCGTGATTGGCCTTTATCCTGCGACTTCCGGTTCCATTTATTACCGTGGATATCGTATTTCTGCGGGGAGCCGTTGGAACGAGAAAGAAATTAAATGGAGTCGTATCCACGCAGAAGAGAAAATCAAAGCGCTTCGATTAAAAGCAAAAGAAGCGATTGAACAAGATCCTGCAAGCGCTTCTTCTATTCAAGAAGAATGCGAAAAAGAGATCAAAGCGATTCGCCAAGAAAACGAAGCGCATGTCAAAGAGCAAAAAGAGATTATCAAGCAAATCCGCTACGATAACGCTCATTGCCCTAGCGCCCTCCGTAACGAAATCCAAATGATTTTCCAAGACCCGATTGACTCTCTTGATCCAAGAATGACGGTGGAAGATATCATTCAAGAAGGACTTCATATTCAAGGACATTATAACAAACAAGAAAACGCTAGAATCTGTGCGGAGATGCTCAAAAAAGTCGGGCTTATCCCAGAATATGCTTCTCGTTATCCTCATGAATTCAGCGGTGGCCAACGTCAAAGAATCGGCATTGCGCGTGCTCTAGTCATGAACCCGAAGCTTCTTATTTGCGATGAACCTATTAGCGCTCTTGACGTATCCATCCGCGCCCAAATCCTTAACTTATTAAATGATATCAAGGAAGAAATGGGCCTTACGATGCTCTTCATCGCTCATGATTTGAGCGTTGTGAAATATTTCTGCGACCGCATTGCCGTGATGTATTATGGATCGATTGTAGAAATCGCGACGAGCGATGAGCTTTTCAAACATCCGCTTCACCCATACACAAAAGCGCTTCTTTCCGCGATTCCTAAACCTGACCCACGTTTTGAAAAAGGACGTGTCAGAACGATTTATAATCCGGCGAAAGAACATGATTATTCAAAAGAAAAACCTGCTTTGACGGAGATTTTGCCAGGGCACTTTGTTTTAGCAAATAGCGTCGAAATCGAAAAATACAAAAAAGAGATTCATCAATTGGATCAGGAAAGGGAACGCCATGAAAAAGAATAAATTCTCATTTAAGTGGAACGCATTCGCCCTTTTTCCACTCATTGCGATTGTGTTTCTATTCGTTTTCTTCATCTATTATTTCTTAGCTCTCGGTAATCCGGACGCTTTTAACCCTGAACCAAACGATTTGGGCAATAATGGTTATCTATTCACGATGGGGAATGCTATCTCCGTCACCTTTGCCGCAATTCTTTTCGTCTACTGCATCCTTCTTTCCCTCGATCTGCTTTTCCGGAAAGATTCTTCTCATGTTTTGCTTGTTCTTGTTGGTGAAGCCATCATCAGCGCCTATGCCATTGCAAAGACCGTTTGGACTTTCGACACGAGCTTTACGCGCCAAGTGATTTCCCTTGTTTTTCTTATTGCAGCCGATGTTCTTCTTATCGTCATGCATTATTTCTTCCTTAAGAAAGCGTGGGATGGAGACTATGGCAGCATCTATATGATTTCCCTTGTTTTAGCAGGCATCGCCCTTTATTTCGGACTTGTTCAATACGATAGTTTGCTTGATGCTTATTCGTATCTAGGCGATATCGTGTATTGGGGGGATTGGGGCGTGGCTCATCTTGTGGTCGCTCTTTATGTCGGTTTATCCTTCATCAATATCTATAGCGATTACGATCCAGAACCGCTTCAGCTTACCGAATCGCATGTCGACCTTTCAAAAGGCAATTAAATGAGTGACCTCCCTCTAGCGGGGAGGTTTTTATTATTCTTGAAAAAGTGGTTGTTCTACGCATAATAAGGTTTATTCGCGAGGTGAAAATGATGAAGAAAAGGAAAAAACTATGGATGAGTGCGCTACTTGCTTCGCCTCTACTATTAACAAGCTGCGGCATCGTCGATTTCCCGACGACGTTTTTCCCGTCTCGCTCCACTTCAAGTGAAGAAATTTCAAGCGGAGAAATTTCAAGACAAGAAAGCATTTCATATGGCTCCGTTTCTCACGATTATTCTCTTTCCGAAGGAGGGTATTACGAACCCTCTCTCTCCTCTTTTCAAAATATGAGCCTTTCTCATTATGGGGAATATGGAACGTTAGGAAGTGGCAATATGCCTTCGCTAGGAAAACCAAAGCTCCTCGTGATCCCCGTTTATTTTGCAGGGGATGCCGCTCCTTCTGCTAGTGAACTCGACTCGATCCAAAAAGCTTTCTTTGGCGAAAGTAGCGACACGGGTTGGGAATCTTTATCAAGTTATTACCAGAAGTCCTCTTATGGGCTTCTTGATATTGAAGGGGTTGTCACGCCTCCTTTCCAATATTCTTTGAGCGCGAGCGCTTTTCAAATTGCCTTCGAACTAGAAGAGAATAGAAGTGGTCACAAAGACACGACGGACTTATTAATCGAGGCGACGAACTGGGCGAAGAAGAATCATTATTTTGACGCTTCTTTCGACACGGACAAGGATGGTTTCCTCGATGGTGTGGACTTGATTTATTTCACGGATAAAACGGAAAAGGATAATTCCAATCTTTGGTGGGCTTTTACCACGAACAATTCTAAAAATAGCAACAAGGCGAACGCCTCTAGTCCAGTTCCGTATCGTTATTTCTGGAGCCCGATGAGCATGATTGAAAATGGCTACTATTCGCCGAATATCGATACGCATACATTGATCCATGAGACGGGGCATATGATGGGGATAGACGATTATTATTCTTACGATAGAACGACCATCGGAGGAACGGAGCGTTATAGTGAATCTCCTTGTGCGATGGTGGATATGATGGATTGCAATGTCGGCGACCATAACGCTTATAGCAAGATGCTTATGGGATGGGTAAGCCCAAAAGTAGTCTTGGGAGAAGGGAGTTTTTCTATCACGCTCAATAGTTTCACCGACACGGGCGAATTCTTGCTGATTCCCTCTGGGTCATGGAATGGCACCCCTTATGACGAATATATGATTCTTCAGTATTACACCCCGACCGGTTTAAACAAGAAAGATAGCAATGGGTATAAAGAATATTCTTCCATCGCTTATGGGCATGGTGGTACTTACGCTTCAACCGGTTTACAGGCTTTTCATGTGGATAGCAGAGTCGTTTCATATGATGCGAAAATGGTAAAAACGCCGTTTAGTTCCGATCCCATGTATAGCAATTTGCGATATAGTGAGGATCCATTGACAGTCCAGAAAGAACATTCTGACGGCTCCTACACGATCAATCTTGGCATTGCTGCGAGTAACACTGGGAGCTATTCTATCGACGTTAAAAAATCGGATATCTCAACAGGTGAGCTTACTTATGGATCGAAAAACCGTTTGATTACCTTCCTTCCCGCGAATGGAACGAGCGCATTCTTAAA
>DBJG01000034.1:44759-45065 GCA_002296455.1 Caryophanales bacterium UBA782
TCCGGGATTCGAGAAACTTTTTGGCTCTTCCACTCTTTTAATGAATGCTTTTTCCTCTTCCGTTTACACGAATGAGAAAATGGCCGCTTGTTATCAAAATAATGGCAAATTCAATAACGGTTCTTCTTTCCCGTACCGCTTTGAAGTGACGGCGCAGTCTTCATCTTCCATTACGATTTCCTTTACGCATCTATAAAGGCTAAGCACTTTCTTTTTCTTATTCTCCTTGCCCTTCACTTGTTTTTCATTGACAATAAATAGTTCAATTTGTTGTCGGAGGGAAAAAGATGAGAAAACAAAACAAAT
>DBJG01000034.1:45114-60175 GCA_002296455.1 Caryophanales bacterium UBA782
ATTCGTCCTTGTCAGCTTGCTTGCTTCTATGGCTTTGCTCGCTTCTTGTGGTCAAGGGGGCACCTCTTCTAGCGACATCTCTTCCATCGAACAAAGTGCTTCGGAGTCCAATTCTAGCGAAAACGGTTCTGACTCTTCCGTAACATATTCATCCAGCGAAAGCGGGGAAACATCCTCTAATTCCTCTTCTAGTTCGTCTAGTTCATCTAGTTCGAGCGCCTCTTCTAGTTCTTCTAGTTCGAGCGCCTCTTCTAGTTCTAGTAGCACTGCCTCTAGTTCTTCAAGCGAAGAAACGACGCGCAAAGCGACAATTGAGTTTGGGACGGAGCCTCTTTCTTCTAGCGTTTCCACAGTGATTGACGCCTCTCGCTTTTCTGTGACCGGTTTCAGCGTCAGTAACGTGGCCGCGGAGAATTGTTATTCCAACGCGAAAGGCAAAGCGGCCCGCTTCAGCTCTTCTAAAAATGATGGCTACTTGGAGTTGACTCTTTCTTCATCGGTCCATATTCGCTCCCTAAAAGCATACACATTCCTTTATAAAGATAGTGAAGCCGCTTCTTTGACTTTGAAGGCATCTTCTTTCTCCGCCTCAAAAAGCGTCAGCGGAACTTCCTACTCAGATAGTAATTACCTTCTTTTTGAGAATGTCGGAACCACTTCTTATTTACGTATCGAGGGCAAGAAAAGCAAGCGTTTCTATTTGGCGAAGATTGAATTAGAGATTGCTTCCTCTTCCAGCGACGAATCGAGCTCAAGCTCATCTAGCTCATCAGCAAGCGGCGGGGGTTCTTCTAGCCAAGGAGAAGGGGAAAAGGGCTACTATGACGTCGAGTTGTCTGCAATTCAAAAGTATCGTTTGGATAATTTCGAGGACTATGGAATCCTTGGCGTGGGGAATTTGCCTTCCATTGGTTCGCCAAAATTATTGGTTGTCCCCGTTTATTTTGCAGGGGACGCCGCTCCTTCTACTAGCGAGCTCGACTCGATCCAAAAAGCTTTCTTCGGTGAAAGTAGCGAAACGGGTTGGGAATCTTTATCAAGTTACTATCGAAAATCATCGTATGGCAAATTGACCATCACGGGTACGGTAACTGACGCATTCCAGTATTCATTGAGCGCGAGTGCTTTCCAAACCGCTTTTGAGGAAGGTGAGAAAAATAGTGCTTACAAAGACACCAACGATATTGTGAGCGAGGCGGTGAGCTGGGCAAAAACGAAAGGTTTCTTAAACAAGACGTTCGATTCCAATAGCGATGGGTATTATGACGGCATTGATCTTGTTTATTTCACGGACAAAACAGTCAATGATAACGAGGACCTTTGGTGGGCTTATACCACAGGAACAGGCCTAAAAGCCAATACGTCTAGCCCTGTCGCGAATCGTTACTTCTGGAGCCCAATGAGCATGATTGAAAATGGGTATTATTCGCCAAACATTGATACCCATACTTTGATTCATGAAACGGGGCATATGCTTGGGCTTGATGATTATTATTCTTACGAAAGAAATGGGAATTCGTATGCGGAAGCTCCTTGTGGCATGGTCGATATGATGGATTGCAACGTCGGCGATCATGATGCGTATAGTAAAATGCTTATGGGCTGGTGCGCACCGAAGGTTGTCACCGGGATGGGTTCTTTCTCCATCACTCTTAATAGTTTTACCGACACGGGAGAATTCTTGCTAATTCCTTCTTCTTCCTGGAATGGCACTCCTTATGACGAATATGTGATTCTTCAGTATTACACTCCGACCGGACTTAACGCGAAAGATAGTAATGGCTATGAAGAATACTCCTCTTCTTATGGACATGGCGGAACTTACGCTTCTAGCGGCTTACAAGCTTTCCACGTCGATAGCAGGGTGTTCTCTTATCGAGCGACTAGCAGTTCCTATAGCGATATGAAATATAGCGACGATCCTACATTTTTGGAAAAACAACTTAGTGACGGGTCAACTCTCATCAATGGCTGGATTGCTGCGAGCAACACGGCTTCCTATTCTTTAGATGTCAAAAATTCCGACATCAATAGTGAGGATCTCGCCTATGGCTCCAAGAACCGCTTGATCACGATATTGCCAGCGAGTGGCACAAGCGCGTTCCTTTCTTCTGGGTTTGAGAAAAACTTTGGTTCTATGAGCAATCTTTATACGTCTTCAGTCAACAATACCTACACGAATGAGAAACTCCGAAATTGCTATCAAAATAACGGCAAATTCAATAATGGCGAGACTTTCCCTTACACTTTCACCATCAATAGCCAAACCGCTTCAACCATAACCATTGATTTCACGAGGCTATAAAGAAACAATCACGAATCCATTTTCGCGATTTTTTCGTTGATTCCTGTTTTGGTTTCGAAAACAGGAATTTTTTTATTCTGTCATTTCATAAATAGATCTTTATGAATATCTATTTCAGATTCTTCAAT
Source organism: Caryophanales bacterium UBA782 (assembly GCA_002296455.1). Taxonomy (GTDB): domain Bacteria; phylum Bacillota_I; class Bacilli_A; order RFN20; family CAG-826; genus UBA4951. The sequence continues at coordinate 47,548 of DBJG01000034.1, forward strand.
GGAATCATTAAATAACCTTATTTATTCTTTACAAATGTCTAAAAAATAGCGTAAGCACTGCTTTTTAAAAAATATTGAACAAAACAAAATAAAATGTTGACATTTTGCTGTATTCCGCAAGAGTAGAGATATATAACGCTTTAAAAGCGAGGAGGTTCAAAAATGAGAAAACCAGTAAAAGTCATCCCCATTTGCTCCCTATTCGCGTTAGGAAGCGCCTTACTAGCGGGATGCAGTCCGAAAAAAGCAAGTGTCCGCACTTATTTTGACGCGACCATGGGTGCTCCAAAGAAATGGGCTCCCGCAACTTGGGAGACGAACGAAGACGCCATCGTCCCTCAATATACGGAACTTGGCCTTGTTGAATTCGTTTTAAATAAGGAGAAAAACGGTTATGCGATTATCCCCGAAATGGCGGAAGAGATACCGACCGACATCACGAATACTTTGACCGACGAAGAAGTGCAACGTTACAAAATGGACGTTGATGATGAGAACGGGGGTGTGAAGTTCACCGCTGGGCAGAAGTGGCGTGTGAAACTCAATCACCAGGCAGCGTTTGAAGACGGCACCCCAATTGATGCAGACACCTATCTATTATCGCTTCAAGACATCCTTGACCCAGAGATGCAAAATCGGAGGGCAGGGGACTACGCAAGTGGGAACCGTGCGATTGCGGGGGCTCTCTGTTATCTACAAAAAGGGCAGACGTTTCTAGAGCCGTATCTAGACAAAAATGGTCACGCCCATGAGGGAAATCCAGCAAAAGACGGATGGTTTTTCAGCGCCTATGAATCGAACCCATGGTGGCATCAATATAGCTTCGCCGAAGCGTGCTCTTTACTTGATGACAAAACGGAAGCGATGGCTTTACTCGCGGACGAAGAAACGTTTGGGAACGCCTCAAAACCGAAAATCGTTCGTTTGGATGATAATGAAAAGATGAAGCAAAAAGTCTACCAAGTGGCTAAAAAGATACTCTCTTCGGTATTTGGACTCGAATCGGTTTCTTTTACCGATGGTTTTACGCTTGGCGATGTTTCGCGGAGTGGGCCCATTTCGCTATCGAGTTGGTGCTCCCGTTATTACAAATACCCAGACGTTCCTTTTTCTTCCGTCGGCATTAAGAAGATCAGTCAATACGAATTCCAGCTTTTCTTTACTTCGCCAGTGACGGATTTCAACGCGAAAGTATTCTTCTCTTCTCCTTGGATTATGAAGCATGACCTTTGGATGAAATTAAGGAAACCCGTTGCCGATAGTGGCTTATATTCTTCAACATATGGAACTTCGACGGATACTTATCTCTCATATGGTCCATACCGCTTATCGCGATTCCAGGCGGATAAAATGCTAACGTTTGAACGAAACGAGAACTGGTATGGATATAAAGACAACAAGCATAATGGTCTTTATCAAATTGATCGGATTGAGACGGAAATCGTTGCCAATGAAGACACGATGCTGTCATTATTCCGAACGGGAAAGATTGACCACTATTCTCTCCGTGGGGAAGACCTCAATATCTTTGGCTCAAGCTCAAGGCTTCTTTATGAACCACAGACATTCACTACAAAGATGACCGTCAATAGCGTGTTCGAGTATTTGAAACAGCTTCAGGAAAAGGACGGAAAGGGGAATCACACTATTTTGTCCAACTTAAATTTCCGCAAAGCGTTATCGCTTGGGCTAGACCGTAAGACCTTTTGCCAGACGATGACCGCGGGATGGCGCGCCTTCGATGTGCCGATAAACTTTATGTATGTTAGCGATCCTACCACCCAGACTCTTTATCGTGACACAAAGCAAGGAAAACGCGTTGTCATGGATAATTTTGGGAAAGATGCGGATGGAAAGCCCAACTATTTTGGTTATGATGTCGAAGAGGCGAAGAAGTTCATTGACCAAGCGGTTGCGGAAGAAAACGCATCCAGCAAAGAAGGACACTACAAAGAAGGAGAGAACGTCCATCTCATCTGGGAAAGCTATAACGAAGGATGGAGCAAGCGGATTCGCTGGATCATTGATTCCTATAAAAAGCTCGTCAAAGGAACGAAATTAGATGGAAAGCTCGATATCGAGATTGTCATCAGTGGAAGTGATTATAGCGAGCATATCCGGGCAGGTTCTTGCGATTTTGGCATTTCTACCTGGGGAGGTTCCATCTTCGATCCGTTTGGTTTGCTCGAAGTATATACCTCTTCCTCCTTGATGTATGAGCCCGATCCAGTTTATGGCGATTATCTTGAAATCAACCTAAAAACGGGTGATTGGAGTCCTAAAAAAGGTGGGCTTGGCGTAAAAAAAGACGAAATCGTCGGAATGACGCTTGGGGGAGACGGAAGCGGAAAACGCGAAGGAAATTGGTACTATGAGCTCAATAGCGGAAAATATAGCGAGACGAGAGCCGTAGGGGAGACAAGGCTTAATATCTTAAGCGCTTGCGAATCCTATTTGGTTAGCAAATATAATTTTGTCACATGGGGTGCCCGCCAATCTGTTTCGTTAGATAGCTATCGCGTAAAAGAAGGAACGAGCAATTATGTCCAGCTTGTCGGATTCGGCGGCATCCGTGAGCGGAAATTATTGAAAAACGACGAAGAATGGAATACATGGGTGAAGCAAAACACCCAAAGTGATGGTTTTCTTGACTATAACAAGTAAGAAGGGACTTTTCTCCGAGGGCGGTCTTCCGCCCTTTCTTCGTTCTCTATGGATTTTTTCCCTTCTCCCGACTAGACTTTGCATATGGAAAAAATGAAAGACACAATTCATATCGCTTCCTTAGGAAAGCGCATCGGGGCTTTCGCTCTCGATTTTGTTCTCACGTTCGCTCTTTATCTCACTTTGCTTTACACGCTAGGCACGAATGTCCTCGCTGAGAGCATGGGTTCCAAAGCGGATACTATCAATTTCTACGCTTTTGCAACCGATTCGAAGCTTTTCGAATACGCGGACGAAAGCAAAACATCTATTCAAGTCGCGGCGACTTCTTACTATGTCCAAGAATCGAGCGCTGGGAACAAAGCGCCATCTCTCTATCCGATTTATTATTCTTCTTTGGATTATTTTTATAACGAGTTCTGTCCAAATGATTGGCGAATTGAAAACCGCGAAGGAGAAAATGGGATCAAATATAGCCGGGAATATTTTCATACCATCGTTTTGGGACTTCCTGATTATGACTCTACGAAAAATCTCACAAAAGAGGAGATCACGAAAGACGAAAGCAAATTGTATGGAGAAAGCAAGTATTATCGTTATGCGGTCAATGAGGCGACGGGGGTGGTCGATTTCTCCTTGCCTGCCACTTTGCAAAGCCAATACGAAGCCGTGATTCAAGGCAACGATGAGACGGCGAAAGCGGAGCTTATCAACAAATTGAATTCCTATTTCTATGGCGCGGATAAGTCACTTTTCGTCCAAGCCAATCAAGTGCTTACCAAGCAACCCTATTACCAAACGATGAGCGAGCATTCCAAAATGACGAATTGGGCAATCCGACTCATTTGTTATTTGCCGTTTTCCTTCGCTTTCTTTTTCCTTATCCCGGTTCTTATGAAAAATGGTCAGACGATCGGAAAGCTCGCGTTTGGTACGTGCCTTGTGGGGCAAGACGGGTATCGCGTGAGACCCGTTAGCAAACTGATTCGTTCAGGAGTGATGTTTCTTATCGCTTCTATTTACGTAATCGCTCCAATTTCGAATCTATATCTCGTTTTCCTGCTGTTCCTTGTTTGTTTGATCGACTATATCACTATGGTTGGGGCACGGAACCCGAACTCCTTGGCTCTTCAAGATCGCTTGGGAAAAACGGTCGTCGTGGAGCGTAAAAAGAGCGAGATTTACGAGAACGCCGATGACGAGGAACGTCATCTATCGGGCGAATCTAGTCGCGATGCTGCCGTTTCGGAAGCCAATGTGAAAGAAGTGGAAGTCATCGACATCGAGTCCATCAAAAAGGGACGTGAGGAGATATTCGGGGCAGAAGAGAATAAGAAAGAGGAGTAGCCTTTCATTCAAGTTTTTGCTTCTTTCGGTTAAGATTATTATCGATGGATAAACAGATTCTTTATTCTCCCTATAAGAACAATACGTTAGCCAAAAAAGGAAAGATTTTTTTGTCTTCGTTATGCGACTATGGAATTACTTTCGTATTGTCCATGCTTGTTTTCGCTTTGGCGGGTTTACCAATCTTTGGTGCTTTACCCTCCACAAAAGAAGAGAAAAATAGAATCACCGAGGAAACGACGATATTGCGGCAAGTCGTGAGCGAGACACGTTTGCAGCCTTATGATAGCGAAAGCAAAAAGCTCACGCCGTTAAACGATCTGGCAAAGGAATATATCATCACGCTTACCCAAACCGCGTATTACTTGAACAATGTGCCTTATCCATTGACCCATGCTTCGGCAAAAGATGTCTCCATCGAAGATACTTTCCTTGAGAAAAGCGGAACCTATCTTCATGATCGCATTTCTTATTATTATTATTCGTTCAAACCTGCTCATGCCTCCCTTTCTTCTTATGTTTATAACGATGTCGATTACCAAGCGAATAAAGAAGATTTCCTTTACTCAACCGCATTTACGTACGCGAAGGCGGATTATCGCGACTATTTTACGAAAGTCACGGAGGAGCTATCCGTTTATCAACAATTGGATTTCAAAAAAGCGAAAAACATCGCGGAATATCTCGTATACGGGGATGCGGGGGGCTCTATTTATTATTTATCTTTACAAAAAGCCTTCCTTTCTGCCGAAAATGTTTTTATCAAAGAAGTGGAAAACCACTACGAGCCATATCTATCCCATCAAAAGGCATTCTCTATTGCGTATAATAGCTACTCTTTGGGATATTTGCTTTCCGTTTTCTTCTCCTACGTTTTTGCTTTCGCACTTTGTGAACTGTTCCCACTTATTAGCAAGCGAAAGGTGACGCTAGGTTACCATCTTCATAAGCTCGCTTATTCTACCGAAGAAGAAACCTCTCCTAAGTTTTATTCTTATTTCGTGAAGAGCTCACTTCGCTTATTAATGTATTCTTCTATACCTGCTCTTGTGCTCTTTTTCTTTTCACAGTGGGGGCTCCTCTTTGTTTCCTTTGGTTATTTTCGCTTCCTTTATCTTCTTCTAGCGTCTTTGCTAATGGCCATCATTTCCGTTTTCACTTTGATTTTTGGGAAAAATCGTCAAGGCTTGCCTGAGCTTGCCGCTCGTCTCCTCGTTAAAGACACCGAAGAATTAGAAAAAGGCACTCCGCTAGAGGAAAAGAAAGAGGCTTAGCATGGTAGAAACACAAAAAGCGAAGCAAGAAGAACTGGTATATCATCCAGCACACCGCGGAAAAAGAGCGCTTGCTTTTTTGATTGATTTCGTCCTCACGATTCTTCTATCGATGACGCTATTTTCTTTGGTCAATATGGCCGCTTCCTCTCTCCCGTTTGCTAAAGAACAAACCGCAATCCGGACGGAACTCCAAAAAGAATCCGGTCTTTATATGGAGGATGGGCAAGCGATTTACGAATACACCGCAAGTGAATCTTGCCCGCTCCTCACGTATGGCGACAAAAAAGATTTTCTTTCGATGAGACTTGATGGTTTCTATGAGAATGGCAAATTCTCCAATGCGTCAATTCGCGAAGAATACAACAAACGAAAAATAGAAGCTCGCCAAGATGATGTTTTCTTATTTTCTAGGAATAGCGATGGAACCATCAAGGAAAACAATGTGAACCCCAATTATCTTTATGATTTTTATGTCACGGAAACAAAGGATTACGCCTTAGCAGAGCTTTTCAAAACCGGGGATTACGCTGAAGCGTCAAGAAAGCTATTTCTTTATGGGGCAATCGAATTCTTTCTTTGCTTGACTGCTTCGATTTGTCTCTTTTATTTGTTCTTCCCGCTCGTGATTTGGAAACGGGGGCGACAAACTCTTGGTAAACATTTGTTACATCTAGCCCTTATTGGGAGTAATGCACTCAATATCAAAGCAAAACAATACCTGTTTCGCTTCCTTTTCATCTATTTCGTTTATTACCTTTTGGATTTTTTCGCGTTTTTGATTCCTTTCGCCCTTTCCACGGGAATGCTTTTTTGGAGCAAACGAAAAGAAAATCTCGTGGATTATCTTTTCTCCCAATACGTCGTGGACGTCACTTACGATACCGTTTACCTCAATGTCGAGGATTATCTTGAGGCGAAGCGGCTCAAAGAAGCGGCTCGTCTTGAAAATCCGGACTTCCATTTATCCAAATGATTAAAACGCATTGCCGTTTGAGCGAAGATTTTCTAAAGGCAAAAAGCGATGATGAAAAAGATACTTTTCTTCGCAATAATCGAGCCGTTTGTCGCTTTGGTTTCGAGGCGAAAGAGAATGCGTTTTGGAATTGTTTGTAAAAGATTTCTCAAACTTATAGAATAATAGACTTATTGAATGATGTAAGGAGTCCCCTAACTCTATGGAAATTAGAATCAAACATCTTACGAAGACGTTCCCGGGTAACCCCCAGAAGAACATCCCAGACACGACCGCGGTCAATGATTTCAATTTGGATATCAAGGACGGCGAATTGCTTGGGTTACTAGGTCCTTCTGGATGCGGAAAATCAACCACGCTTTATATGATCGCTGGTTTAAAAGCCCCAACGTCTGGCGAAATTTGGTTTGGCGATGACGATGTCACAAACTTAACGCCAGAGAAGCGCGGAATCGGCTTGGTATTCCAAAACTATGCTTTGTATCCGCATATGACCGTTTATGACAACGTTCGCTTCCCTTTGACGAACCTCAGGGTTGAAACGAACAAGAAAGATTACTTAATCATCCATTCGAAAAAACTTATTGAGTTACTCACAAACGAAACGGATAGAATCGTTGAGATCATCCGTTCGTCGACATTCGAGGGGAAAATCTCCAAAGAAGCATCCATCCGCAAACTCGTTTTCGAATATCATATCGTTTCGAGCTTAGCGAAAACCATCTTCAAATACGGTCTTCATTTGGTTCCAAGTGGAGAGGAACTCGAAGCTCTCAAGGAAGCAAAAATCAACGAGCTCCAGCAATCAATCGATAAGGAAATGGAAAAACTTACCGCGAAAGGCCAAACCGTCAACGAAAAAGGCGAAATCCTCGTCGGTGGTAGCCCAGTTCTAGAAAAAAGAAGACTCACGAAGGATGAAATGGATGGCCTCATCCAAGAAACGGCCCGTCTCGTTCAGATTGATGAATACCTTTCCCGTAAGCCAAGCGAGCTCTCGGGTGGACAGCAGCAACGTGTCGCGATTGCCCGCGCCCTTGTCAAGAAGCCACGCGTTTTGCTTCTCGATGAGCCTTTGAGCAACCTCGACGCCCGCCTTCGCTTACAAACCCGTGAAGAGATTCGCCGCATTCAACGTGAAACCGGTATCACCACGATTTTCGTTACTCACGACCAAGAAGAGGCAATGTCCATCTCTGACCGCATCGTCGTTATGAAACTCGGCGTCAAAATGCAAGAAGACGCTCCACAGGAAGTTTACAAGAACCCGAAGAACCTCTTCGTTGCTAAATTCCTCGGCACGCCGCCAATCAATGTTTTTGAAGGCGTGATTGGGGGTGGAGCGCTCCGCATCGGGGACGAAGTCATTTGCACTTCTTCGCAATTCGTGGGGGACGATAAGCCAGTTTATGTCGGCATCCGCCCAGAAGGCTTCTTAGCCGATGAGCATACACCAGCCTCCAAACGCGTTTTGACACTCGACGTTTCCGCGATTGTCACGATGGGGCGCGATATGTCCCTTTTAGCGAAGCACGATTCGTTCATGGGGGACGAAATCAAGATCATCATCGATAGCGATATCCAAGCGAAGGTTGGCAAAATGAAATTTGGCATCCGTCCGAATAAACTCTTTGTTTTTGACCACGATACCGAAGAAAGAATCGAATTCGAGGGCGTTTATGGAAAGTAAGAATAACTGGAAAGCCTGGCTATATTTAGCACCAGTCATCATCCTCCTTTCCGTTTTCACCTTTTATCCGATTCTTAACACGTTCGTTGTTTCCTTCTTGAAGGATTACGATTACGTTTTAGGGACGAGTGATGGCTTCACATTTGGGAACTATCTTGCAATTCTTTCGCCAAATGGGAACGAAGATGGCATCTCCTTCTTTGATGAAGTCATGGTGACTGCTTTGCCAAACACTCTTTTACTAACTTTCGTCACCGTTCCGGCCTCCATTATTTTGGCCCTTGCGATTGCAATTGGCTTGAATTCGATTAAGGCTTTTAAGAAATTCTTCCAAACTGTCTTCTTTTTGCCTTATGTCACCAATGCGATTGCGATCGGTATGGTCTTCTCTGTTATCTTTGATACACAGTACGGATTATTCAATGCATTGTTTGGGATTCAAGGCCATCCTTGGATTTCGATGAATATCGCCACAGGGGAAAGAGTCAATTATTGGTCTGCGTTCTTCGCGATTTGCTTTTACATCGTTTGGCATTCCTTGCCTTACAAGATTCTCATTTTCTTAGGTGGGCTTCAAAACATCGATAAGCAATATTATGATGCGGCGAAAGTGGATGGGGCATCTCACTTCAAAACCGTCATGAAAGTCACGGTCCCTCTTTTGTCTCCACAAATCATGTATATTGCCATCACTTCTTTCATCGGAGCGTTCAAAGAATACAATTCCGTCATCGGCTTGTTCGGCACGAACGGTGGCGCTTTCGATATCAACACGGGCCCAGGAAACATGCATACCATTGTTTATTTCATCTATGAGCAGATTAGCGACAATTTCGTACAGTATGCCTGCGCCGCGGCGGTGATTCTATTCATCATCATTTTGATTTTCACTGGGATTCAATTCCAGGTTTCGAAACGGAGGGTTCACTATTAATTATGGAAAACAATTATCCAGAATTGCACCTTGTTCTCGCCGATGAGAAACTATCGACAGAGAAAAAAGAGAAATTGGGGAGAATCGCTTCGATCGTCAGTTTGGTTTTCATTTACTTATTTTTGACGGTTTTCGCCCTTATTATGATTTTCCCTTTTTATTGGATGCTTATCACATCTTTGAAGGGCGGTGCGGAAATCAAGCGTCTTGTCCCGACGATGTGGCCAGAGGTATTCCGCTTCGATAACTATGCTTCTGCGATGAGCCGCCTCAATTTTGGCGTGTTGCTCAAAAACACCTTGATTGTTGGCATTTTCTCAACAATTGGGACGTTAATCACAACCATTTTCGCCGCCTTTGCATTTGCGCGCCTTGAATTTAAGGGTCGCGACTTCCTCTTTGGGATTCTTCTTTCCACGATGATGATTCCAGGGGAAATGATGGTCATCTCGAACTACATTTCCGTTTCTCTCCTCGGCTTAACGGGTGGGACGAACGCGATCGCTTCCTATACAGCAATGATCATCCCGTTCATGATTTCCATTTTTTACATCTATTTGCTCCGCCAGAATTTCAAGCAGATTCCGAACGAGCTTTATCTAGCGGCAAAAGTCGATGGAAAGTCGGATTGGCAGTATTTGTGGAAAGTCATGGTTCCTTTGGCGATGCCAACCTTGACCACAATTTTCATTCTCAAGCTTATGGGCGCGTGGAACGCTTATGTCTGGCCAAACCTCATCACAACCGGGCATAAAGAGCTTTATCTTATCACGAACGGCTTGCGTGAAACCTTCTCTACGGCCGAAAATTATGATGATTATGGGGCGCAGATGGCTGCGACCGTGGTTGTTACGGTCCCGCTTTTGCTCGTCTTCATTTTCTTCAGAAAGTATATTATGCGTGGCGTTTCCCGCGCTGGTATAAAAGGATAATTTTTAAGGAGATAATTCCAATATGAAAAACAAGAAAAAATTATTGACCCTCACCCTCATGGGGGTGCTCAGCGCCCTTACCCTCGCTAGCTGCGGAGGGAACGAAGCAGAAGAGTCCTCTCAAGGAGGCAACCCTAACTCCTCTAATTCTAATGGAGAAACCTCAGAGTTCGAGCAGGTCGATGTGGTCGACGCTGTTCTTCCTAGGGATGATCCATCGAGTGAAGTCACTATCAAATTCTGGTCTTGCTTAGGTCATGAGAAGAGCACGAACTTGGGCAAAATCATGGATGGTTTCAACAATAAATACCAAGGGAAATACAAAGTCGTTGAGGAAAAAATTGCTGGCACATACGAAGGTCTTTCTGACGCGATTAAGCAAAAACTCGCTTCGAATGAAATCCCTGCTTTGACGATGGGATACCCCGATAACTTCTCCGTCTATATGGGACAGCGCATTGAGCATAGCGCGATTCTCCGTTTGGACAATTTCATCAAAGATGCGGATTTTGGTTATAGCGAAGACGATATCAAAGACTTTGTCCCCGCTTTTTATGAGGAAGGCAGCGATTATCAGTTCAAAGGACAGTGGTCCATGCCAATGTACAAATCCACCGAGATTATGTACTACAACATGAACTATTTCTTTGGCGATAACCCCGCAAACAGCAAGAAATTCGCTTCCAATTCCGAATATGAGGCGCTTCGTCAACCTGCTAGCGCATCTTCGTCCACGGACGAACAGCTTAATGCCTTAAAAACATGGCTGCAAGCGCATGATGGATACGTTTATGATGTCCCAGTCACTTGGGAGCAAATGGTTTCCGTCTCCAAAAAGATGAAGGAAGACCTCAAAAAAGAAGGAGTGACGAACGAATTCTACCCTGTTGGTTATGATAGTGACTCGAACCTCCTTATTTCGCAATTCGCGATGAGAGGTATTGAATACACGACTAACGAGAATATCTCTAAGCCAAAAGATCATATCAAATTCAATAACCCAGAAGCGAAAGCGTTCGTAAGCGACGTCGTAAAGCTTTATCAAGATGGCCTTTTCATCACGAAAGGGCTATTGGGTGGGAAATATACAAACGACTATTTCACGGCCAAACAATCGGCGATGAGCATCGGTTCAACGGGCGGCAGCAGCTATAACGTTTCTAGCAATTTCCGCGTTGGTTTAGCCGCAGTTCCTTATCCAGAAGGAAAAACGCCGAAATACATTCAACAAGGTCCTTCTATCTGCTTCTTCAATAACGACAATCCGTATATTCATAAGGGTGCCTGGCTCTTCTATAAAGAGCTCGCAAACCCAGTGAATAATGCCAAACTCGCGATGCAGAACTCCTATGATCCAGTCCGCGTTTCTTCTTTCGAGACAAACGAATACAAAGAATGGATTGCTCAAAAAGACGCGGATTTGAAATACGCCATCCCTGCCGCGACGGCATCTCTTCGCGACAAATACATGACTTCCGCGGTCTTCCTTGGTTCTGAGAAAGCGCGTGATGAAGTTGGGCAGATTCTTACTTATATCATCGCCCAAGGCAAATCCGTGGATAAGGCTTTCCAAGACGCCTATAACAACACCGTAAAAGCCACGAAACCAACCTATTAAGTCCAAAGGAGAATGATTTATGAAGAAAAAAGCACTCAGTTTACTCTTCGCTTTCATCGCCACGAGCTTACTCGCTTCTTGTGGTGGCAATGGCGAACCTAGCGTTATAAGCTCCGTCCCATCGATTTCTTCTTCTACTACAAGCAATAAGGCGACGTGGGTGGATCTTACGGCGAATAGCCATTATGGCAAAGTGACCGTTGAAAACGGAGATGCTTCGTATGAAGAAGGCGACACGCTTCGCTTCAAAGTCGAGCCAATCGCCGATTTCTTCGTCGACAAAGTCACAGTGAACGGCGAAACCGTCGCTAAAGGGGAGGATGGTTTTTACTCCTACCTTCTAAAGAAAGGCACAAACAAAATCAGCGCCTCTTATGTCGTCGACAAAGACGTTGACTGGGTTGACCGTTTTAAGCTCAATATCGATGAAGATACTTTCTATAACGTCATGAACGCGCCCGAATATCTTGATTTCCGCGTGAATGGCGTTGAGCAAATGCAAACCGAATATAACAGTGGGGATAAAGCATTCCTCAATTATGCTGATGGTGACACCACGCACGTTACGACGCTCAATTATGGTTACACCGTCAAAATCCGTTATTTAGGCATCGATACACCTGAATCCACTTCCGAGTTAGAAGAGTGGGGGAAAAGCGCCTCTATTTTCAATAAAGAAACCTTGTCCAAGGCCAAGCATATCATTCTCGAATCCCAAGGTTGGGCGCGTGGGGATGACAATAAATCGGCAACGGCGGATGGCAATCAGCGTTCCCTTGCTTACGTTTGGTATAGTGAAAAAGAAGAGCCAGAGCTCAATGATTTCCGCTGCTTGAACCTCGAAATGGTTTACCAAGGATTCTCCCAAGGCATCGGCTCCGTCGAAGATATGGGCGAGGATTTCTATTGGGCCTTTGACGCCGCTAATAAATCCGCCCAAGTCAATAAGCGCCACCAATATAGCGGCATGCCTGATCCGAACTATTTCTATTATTCGAAAGATAACCCGCCAGTTGAAAAGACGTTAAAGGAAGTCTACGAGTCCGTCACAATTACAACTACAAAACCATACACTCTTAGCACTCCTTTATTCGACGTGGATGATACGCACACAAATTGCTCCAAAACGCTTTATAAGCTTTCTGGCTATGTGACGCGCAAAATCAATGGTGCTTTCTATTTCCAAGATAAGC
>DBJG01000030.1:0-991 GCA_002296455.1 Caryophanales bacterium UBA782
CATATCCCCATGTGCACAAAGCAAGCGGTAAAGAAGCGTTTGAAGCCGTAAGTAAGTCTGGCAAGGAGTCCCCCACGAAAACTGTATCGTCCTTGCTAAGAGAAAAGCGATCCATAATCGCGAAAACATTATGAGGATCCGGCTTTGGCTTTTCGCCTTCTTTAATCCCGTATATCGCATCAAAGAAATTGTCACCAAAGAATTGATTCAATATCAAATGAGCGAGTTCGTCTGGCTTATTGGTGCATACGCCGAGAATCATTCCTTTTTCCTTAAGATAACGGAGGGTGGGGACGATTCCATTGAACGGCTTGGTGTGCTTTCCTTGGTATTCTTTGTAACGTGGTAGATATGCCGCTTTCAAGCGCAAAAAGTTTTCTTCATTATCGTCTTCCTGAAGCGCGCGATGAATCAAAGTATCCGCGCCATTCCCCACCAAGGAATGGCAATCACTTTTGGAATAAGAATAAGAAAAACCGCACGCAAATAAGGCATCATTAATCGCTCTACGAATATCCGTGATCGTATCGAGAAGCGTCCCATCTAAATCGAAAATTAAACCTTTTTTCACGTCGTTATTATAATCGTATTCTTTCTTTCCTGCGCACATAAGGTGATGGAGAAACTTCTTTTCAATAAATTTTGATAAAAAAGCGAGTGATTGCTCGCTTTTTCCATTAGCATTTGATGGTTTCTACTTCGTAATCAGGCTCATCAATTACTTCTACTTTTTCAATCACGACCGGATCGTAAGGCCAATTCATGTAATGATCAACACGAACTTTTGCAATCTTATCGAGCGTGTCGAAACCATCCACAAGTTTGCCGAAGGCCGCGTATTGTCCATCTAGATGGGGCGCGTCTTTATGCATGATGAAGAATTGGCTTGAAGCGCTATCTTTCTCCATCGTGCGAGCCATCGAGATAACCCCACGCGTGTGCTTTAAAGGATTGCTCGTCCCATTGCTCAAAAAATCGCCATGGATACAAT
>DBJG01000030.1:1034-10542 GCA_002296455.1 Caryophanales bacterium UBA782
TAATTCAGATTTTTCTCTTCCCCTTTTTCGTTATAACCGCCCCCTTGGATCATAAAGCCTTTAATAATACGATGAAAAACAAGGCCGTCATAAAAGCCGCCCCGGGCAAGTTTTACAAAATTGGCCGCTGTGTTTTTCGCGGCTTCATAATCCATTTCAAGCGTCAACGTCCCGAAATCTTTCACAAAAATCTTAACCATAGTCGTCTCTCCTATTAACTCAAAATAGTTTATTATTCATTGGTGTGGCAATCAACGTTCTAAACGTCCTCATTTGACAAGAAGCATCGACTTCTTATTAAAATGAAACGGAATGAGTGTTCACTTTATAAATCCACGCCTGCGTTCTTTTTGAACTTGTTGCTATCAAGATCTAAGGTATCAATAAATAAAGCAGGCGCACCATAAAACTCAAGGAGTGGGCGCATTGTTTCATCGCTAATGGGCTTAGAATAAGGGACCTTGACGCTTTCCCCACTATCATTGACAGCGATAAATAAAGAATTACCCATGTAAGATAAATAGAACGTTCCTTTGTATTTTGGCTCAAGTGCCAAGATTTTCTCTTGGATTTGTGGGGTCAAAAGATAGAAAACGGTTGTCTCATTACTTGCCAACACTCTAAATTTCTTATTGAACTGGATGAATTCTGTTTCAACTTTCGTCAAATTATCTTTGGAAGATCCAAAAGAGAGAACCCCTTGTTTTTCCAGAATCTTGACCGTTTCGCCAAGGTCACGTTCAAAGGTGAAATGATACAATGTGCCTTTCGCGTAAGTGATATAGGTCGTCACCGTGTGGCCTTTCGAATCAGTCGTAGTATGCTTCTTTTGCAAGTCATAAGAAGCTTTTTCAAAAGGGATGTTTTTATAGGAGCCAGACATGAAATGGCTCCCATAATAACGATCAGGAGAAGCGAAGAAACCAGGGCTCAATAGGAAAGAAAGGTCGAATCCTTTGTCAGAGTCAAGGACGGCGCCGGGGAAAAGCTCGTCCCGGACTGCTTTCTCCGCTTTAGCGCGAACGTCTTTGCTAAAGCGGTTTTTAATCCCGAGGCCAATACAAAGCAAAATGAGACCGATGATGCCAATAACAAAGCCGATAATTATCAAAAATGTAAAATCAAATACCCCGCCAAGTAAAAACGAGGCGATACTAGGGACCAAAAAGAGTGACGCAAGGATAAATAGAATCAAACTGCTTCTATATTTTTTCTTTCGCATGGCTTCTAGATCCGCATAGATGTTCTTTAATTCATTTGCCATAAAACGCTCCTCATTTTCAAAAAAGGCCTCTTATGAGGCCCCCAAAATGTATTGAAATTAGAATTCAATCTTCACGTCTTGACGCTTCGCTTCTTCTGCCTCAAAGAAGTCACGCTTCTCAAAACGGTAGTGACGAGCAACAATACTTGTTGGGAAGACAACGATTTCCTGATTGAATGTGCTCACATTGCTATTGTAGACACGGCGGGAAGCCTGAAGTTGCTCTTCGATTTCGGCAATCTGATTTTGAAGGCCAAGGAAATTGGCATTCGCTTTGAGTTCAGGATAAGCTTCGGCAACGACATTAATGCTATCGAAGGCTTTGCTTACCGATTCAGAGAATTGGCTCTTTTCTTTCATAGAAGCATTGCTTGAAGGGCGACGCATTTCCATCACTTTCGTAAGCGTTTCGCTTTCGTGCTTGGCATAGCCTTTCACGGTCGCGACCGTTTTGGTCAATAAATCGAAGCGTTTGGTTAAGGCAACATCGATTCCGCTAGAAGCTTCGTCGATTTTCACTTGTTCCCGACGAAGACGATTCGCGGTCGAAATCCACCAGCCAATAATCGAAACAATGACAATAAGAAGCACGGCAGCGATGACGATTCCAACAATTGCGCCTGTTCCAAGTAACATCATAAGAATCTCCTCCTAATTTTTCTATGCCGTATTGTAGCATAAGCGTAGATAAATACAAAAGAAAAAGCCCTCCTAAGAGAGCTCAATCTGGTCGATTAGTCGACGAAGCGAACAAGTTCTACTTCAGCGTTATCGCCTTTACGGCGGCCAAGTTTATAAACTTGGGTGTATCCGCCTTTGCGGTCTTTGTATTTTGGGGCGATTTCCGCAAAGAGTTTGCTAAGAGCATTGACTCCTTTTTCATCGCAAATCCCATTACGAAGGACCTTTGCGGCCTCTCTACGCGCGGCAAGATCTCCCTTTTTGCCAAGGGTGACCATTTTGTCGGCGAGGGAAACGAGATCAGCAGTGACCCCGCTTGTGACTTTGACTTCGCCATGAACGATAAGGGCGCTCACGACGTCTCTAAGCATGGCTTTGTTCTTCGAAGGGGTATAAGCCGCTTTGAAGCGAACGCCAGTCTTGCCATGCACGTTCTTTCTACCTTGTGCTGCCATAATTATTCTCCTACGCTATCGCGGAAGTGAAGCCCAATCGAGGCGAGCTTCTCTTTCACTTCTTTGAGCGACTTCTTGCCTAAGTTGCGGACTTTCATCATTTCGTCTTCGCTCTTTTGAGTGAGTTCCATGACGGTGCTGATCCCAGCGCGCTTTAAGCAGTTGTTGCTGCGGACAGACAAATCGAGTTCTTCGATCATCATATCCTGATACTTGTTTTCTTCACTATGAACTTCCTCTTTCACGAGTTTGTAATTCTTGACAACTTCGTCAAGCTTCGTGAATTCGCCAAAGTGGGCGACGAGGAGTTGCGATGCCATAGCCACCGCTTCATATGGTTTGATAGAACCGTTGGTGGTGACTTCGAGGGTCAATTTATCGAATTTGCTATCGTGCTCAACACGAGTTGGCTCGACAGAGTAGGCGACTTTGACCACTGGGCTATAGTTGCTATCGGTCGGAATCACGCCGATTTGATTGATCTTGCGTTCAATCTTGTTGGCTTCTCCGGTGAGATAACCTCTGCCAGTCGCGGCGAAGACGGTCATCTTGATATGCCCACGTTCATTGAGGTGAGCGATTTCCAAATCTGGATTAACTACTTCAACCATCGCAGGGAGCACTAAGTCACTTGCTTTAAGAACGCCAGGACCTTTGAAGTCGATGGTCAAGCGCTTTGGCTCGCTGCTATTGTCGCTAATCTTGAGGACAAGGTCCTTGAGATTGAGGACGATAGCGGTCACGTCTTCTTCAACACCCTCGATGGCGCTGAATTCATGACGCACGCCTTCAATTTCGACCGCGAACACGCTCGCGCCAGGAAGGGCGCTTAAGAGTACACGGCGTAAGGCGTTTCCGATGGTTAATCCGAATCCGCGTTCAAGCGGAGAGATAACAAAGCGGGAGAAATGCTCTTTTTCATCATTTACTTCGACTTTGATGGAGAAGGGTTGGAATGGGTCCGGCAAGCGGAGCTCTTCGGCGGCGATTTCGCTATTGGTGTTAGCCATTATTTAATTTGCCTCCTATAAATGACTGATACGGATCGTCTCGACAATGGGGATCCTAGAAACTAGCCTCTTGGGCGTTTTGGAGGACGGCATCCATTGTGAGGGATCGGTGTGGTATCGGCGATGGAGAGAATTTGAAGTCCAACAGTGCCTAATGCACGGACGGCGCTTTCTCTGCCTGGGCCTGGGCCCTTCACATCGACATCGATTTGGCGTAAGCCTTGATCGAAGGCGCTCTTGCCAGCGGTTTGCGCGGCGAGTTGCGCGGCGAATGGGGTGCTCTTTTTGGCACCTTTGTAGCCGAGTGCACCGGCGCTGCTCCAAGCGATGACGTTGCCTTGGACATCGCTAATCGTGACGATGGTGTTATTGAATGTGGAGTGGATGTGGGCGACGCCGCGAGTGAAGTTGCGCTTCACTTTCTTTTTGCGGGCCGAAGTGCTCTTTTTGGCGCTTTTCTTAGTATCTGCCATATTACTTATCTACTCCTTTCCTTATTTCGTCGCTTCTTTCTTGTTCGCGATGGTCTTACGCTTACCTTTACGGGTACGAGCGTTGGTTTTGGTGCGTTGTCCACGGACTGGAAGACCTCTCTTGTGGCGGAGTCCGCGATAGCAACCAATTTCTTGAAGGCGTTTGATATTCATCGCCACTTCACGGCGAAGATCACCTTCGGTTTTGTATTTGCTCACTTCGTTACGAAGAGCGGTTAATTGCTCATCGGTGAGGTTTTTGACGCGGATGTCTTCATTCACATTCGCGGCAGCGCAGATTTTTTTCGCGGTCGTGTCGCCGATACCATAAATATAGGTAAGGGAGATGACGACGCGTTTCTCATTGGGGACATCAACCCCGACAATACGTGCCATAGTTTTCCTGTTTTCCTTTCATTAGCCCTGTCTTTGCTTATGCTTTGGATTTGGGCAGATGCACATAACGACGCCGTGCCGGCGGATGATCTTGCATTTATCGCAGATCGGTTTGACGCTTGGTCTCACTTTCATAATGTGTTACTCCTTATTCAGTTTTAGTTCTTGAATCGGAACGTAATTCGCCCGCGTGTTAAATCATAAGGCGAGAATTGCACGGTAACCCGATCGCCGGGGAGAATGCGGATGTAATGCATCCGGATTTTGCCCGAAACGCAGGCTTGGACCACCGCTCCATTGGCAAGTTTCACCTTGAAGTTGGCGTTGGGTAAGCATTCCAACACCGTCGCTTCCATTTCTAGACACTCTTCTTTAGCCAAACGTTATCTCCTTTCTTCTCTCATCGTGAGGATTTCATAACCGTCTTTTGTCACCACGATTGTATTCTCGTAGTGAGCGCTGTATTTCCCATCTTTTGTCACAGTCGTCCACCCATCGCCAAGCGTTCTTAGTTTTGGTTTCCCTTCCATGACCATCGGCTCGATGGCGAGAGTCATTCCCTCGCAAAGGATTGGTCCGGTTCCTTTTTCTCCATAATCGGGGATATAAGGATCCTCATGCATCTCTTTGCCGATCCCGTGTCCCGTATATTCTAGCGGAACGCTATATCCATGGGCTTTGGTCGTGGCTTCGATTGCGTGAGAGATGTCGCCTAGATGTACTCCAGGCTTCACAAGTTTTACCGCGTTCCAGAAACTTTCTTCCGTCACTTTAAGTAATGTGACGAGGTGTTCTGGGCAAATGCCAACAAGATAGCTACGACACGCATCGGCACAATAACCGTTTTTGCGTACCACGATATCAAGGCTTACGATATCGCCATCTTTCAGTATTTTCTTTGGACTTGGGATGCCGTGTAGCAATACTTCGTTTACCGAAGCGCATATCGCGCCAGGATAACCGTAATATCCTTTTTCCGCACTTTCTCCGCCGCCCTCTTTCATGACCTCTTCCGCTTTGTCATTGATTTCTTGGGTCGAAACGCCAGGAACGCACATCGGCCCGATTGCGTCGAAGACATTGCTTAGAAGGTGCCCTGCTTCGCGCATAAGCGCGATTTCACGCGGTGATTTGATGATGATCATTTGCTAATGAGGAACTCTTTTAGTTCCTTCTTGAGATTGTCGGCTCCGATGGTGCCATCGAAGTCTTTGAGGAGCCCCTCCTTCTTATAATATTCGAGCAGAGGAGCTGTGCTCTTGTAGTAGTTCGCGAGACGGACTTTGAACGATTCTTCATTATCGTCTTTTCTTTGAATGAGCGGAGCACCGCAATAATCGCAGATGCCGTCTTTTTTCGGCTTCATAGTGACGATATTGAAGGAGGCGCCACAATGAGGACAAACCCTACGAGTGGTCACTCTTTGAATCAAAATGTTGTCCGGGCAAGAGATATTGATGGCAAGATTCGGCTCGCGTCCGATTTCTTTTCCCATCTTCCTTAAGGCCTCCGCTTGCGCTAAAGTGCGAGGAAAGCCGTCGAGAAGATATCCATTCGCGCAGTCATCGCGGAGTAATCTATCCTTCACGAGGGCACATGTGAGTTCATCGCTCACAAGGTCCCCGCGATTGATAATTTCTTTGACTTTATTCCCAAGTTCACTCCCACTAGCCATCGCTTCACGGAACATATCGCCTGTTGAAATGTGCGGAATATGAAGGTCATTTTCCATCCACTTCGCGTGGGTTCCTTTTCCCGCGCCTGGCGGGCCCATGAGAATGATATTGAGCATAAATTACATCTCCTTCGCTGCGTCGAAACTCTTACCTGCGAGTAAGCCGTCAATCTGCGCGTTAATTTCAAGCGCAACACCGACGATGATGATGAGGCCAGTGCCACCAATGGCAAGTGTTGTATCGCCATCGAAGACATCGGTCAGCGTTAATACAATTGGGAGGGCCGCAATCGCTGCAAGAGCGAACGCACCGATGAAGGTAACGCGGTTAAGCACCTTCCCAACATAACGTTCTGTTTCTTTTCCTGGCCTTACACCCGGGATATAAGCGCCCGACTTTTGGAAATTGTCCGCAAGCTTCTCTGGATCGATTTGCATCTCACTATAGAAGAAGGTAAAGACAAGAATCAGTACGAGATAAATCACCAAACCCCAGTCCATTTTCCAATGTTGGTCATTGAACCAAGGCATCGTGAAGGTCTCATTGTAATTGAAGATTTTGAGCCATTCGGCATTTGCGGCATCGCTTGAGATGAAGCTTGCGATGACGCTTGGCGCTGCCATAAGGCTCGAAGCGAAGATAACTGGAATGACGCCTGCGCTATTAATCTTGATTGGCAAGAAACTTGCGCGTGCCATGCTCTGTCCGCCACCCTTATTGGCATGCTGGACAGGTATCTTTCGTCTAGATAATTCAATGAATACGACAAAGGCCGTAATGAGAATCATGACGATGATATAGAGCGCGAATTGGAAGCTACCACGGATCATTTCGCCAGAGCTGCGGCTTGTGTTATCCACAACCCACTTACCCCAAGCGGTTGAAATCTGCGTCGGAAGGCTTCTTACGCACCCTGCAAAGATAATAACAGAGATTCCGTTTCCTAGGCCTTTTTCGGTGATTTGGTCACCAAGCCACATCGTAAGCATCGCTCCAGCGAGGAGGACAGTGACGATATAAGCATAGGTCCAGAAGTTCTTTTCGAGCGTGATACTGATATAGGAACTGTTTTCCATCGTCTTGATGATGCCATATCCCTGGACTGCACCAAGTAGTAGCGTCAAATAACGGGTGGCTTGTTCCTTTTTCTTACGCCCATACTCACCTTGCTTGGAAAGTTCAGTGAGAGCCGGAAGAACGTCTTTAGAAAGAAGTTCTACGATGATCTGGGCGGTAATATACGGGCTGACCCCAAGAGCGAACACGGAGAAGTTGCTTAAGGCTCCTCCCCCGAGTAAGTCCATGATCGCTAGGGCACTGCCGCTATTGATCATATCCTCCATCTGCGAAGGATCAACGCCCGGGACATGAATAGCCGCCCCGATCCGGATGACAAAGAGAACCATAATCGTAAAGAAAATGCGATTGACGATGTCTTTGTTTTTAAAGATCGAGACGAACTTCTTCATTACTTCGTTACCTCAGCCTTTCCGCCTTTCGCTTCGATGGCGGCTTTCGCGGATGCCGAGAAAGCATCAGCGACGACAGTGAGCTTCTTATTGAGCTCGCCGTTTCCTAAAATTTTAACCCCAGAAAGTGTCTTTTTGACAATACCTTTTTCAATAAGAGCTTCGATTGTGACAGTCGCTCCGTCTTCAAAGGCATTGAGTTTCGACAAATTCACGACCGCATATTCTTTGCGGGAGATATTTTTGAAACCAAACTTTGGAATACGGCGATTGATTGGCATTTGTCCGCCCTCGAAGCCGTTTTTCTTCGTATGGGCATGGGCGCCTTGACCTTTTTGGCCACGACCAGCGGTTTTGCCGTTTCCAGTCCCGCGGCCTTGACCTTTGCGGAAGTGCTCGAATTTCGAACCTTCGATCACTTTGATATCACTTAATGAAGTAGCCATTATTTGTCTCCTTCCGCTTTAGGGGCAGCTTTTGGAGCGCGGGCAGCTTTGATTTCTTCCATGGTCTTTAAGCCACGGAGAACCATAACCTTATCGTATTCCTTGAGCTGTTGAAGCGCAGCGCTAGTAGCGCGAATGACGTTAATTGGGGTGCGGGAGCCATAAACTTTGCTCGCGACGTTTTTGATGCCGCAAAGCTCAACAATGGCGCGGACTGCACCGCCAGCGACGATTCCCGTGCCAGCTGGGGCTGGTTTAAGGAAGACGGTCGTGTCGGCGAATTCGCCTTTCACTTCGTGAGCGATGGTTCCCTTCACGATTTTGACATAATGAATGTCTTTTTTCGCAGCGGTTAACGCCTTTTTGATGGCATCGGGTACCTCACCGGACTTGCGGAGAGAAAATCCGTATCTGCCTTTACCATCACCGACGACGACGAGCGCATCGAAACGCATATGCTTTCCACCTTGTTCAGTGCGGGAAATGCGGTTGATATTGACGACTCTATCGGTGTATTCGTCTTCGACAGGGCGACGGAATCCACCACGTCCGCCACGTCTTTCACCAGGGCGGCCTTTACGATCTCCGTATTTGCGGTCGCCAGGACGGGAGGCGCTTAATGAACCGTGAGGCTCATATTGCGGATTGCCACTGCGACGTGGTTTGTTGGTGTTCTCTTTTTGAGCGGCTTCAGGAGCTGAAGCAACAACTTTATTTTCTTCCATGTTCGTAGCTACTCCTTAGAATTGGAGCCCTCCTTCTCTAGCGGCATCGGCTAAGGCAGCGACGCGGCCATGATATTCATAACCGCCGCGGTCGAAGACGACTTTGCTGATCTTCTTGGCCAAAGCCTTTTTCGCAAGATCAGCGCCGACTTGTTTAGCGGCTTCAACGTTGCCACCATTGGCGAGTTTTAGAGCGCTCGAGCTGCTCGAAGCAAGAGTGACACCTTTGATGTCATCGATGATTTGAGCTTCGATGTTTTTGTTGCTGCGGAAGACAACAAGGCGTGGCATAGCGGCCGTGCCTTTGACCTTTGCGCGAACGCGAGCATGTCTACGCTCACGAATGCTATTGCGCGATTCTTTTTCGATCATTGCATTTGTCCTCCTTATTTCTTCGAGGTAGCGGCAGCGCGCTTACCGACTTTCTTAATGAGGTGCTGTCCTTTATAGTGGACGCCCTTTTGGCCATAAACATCTGGACGATGGCTGTCGTAGATTAAGGCAGCGGTCTGGCCGACTTCTTGCTTATCGCACCCTTCAACCGTGATATGGGTTTCATCTGGGCAAACGATTTTGGTGTATTTGCCGATTGGAGAGACCACGATGTCGTGGCTATATCCCAAGAACATTTTGACATTCCCGTTCACGATAGAAGCGCGGTAACCAGTACCATTGAGTTCAAGTTCTTTCTTGAAGCCTTCGGTAACGCCTTTGATCGCGTTCGTAATGAGGGCGGCGGCGGTTCCTTGGCTAGGAGTTGGTTCTCCTTTCGCGCTGAAGGTGAAGTTGCCATCAGCCAGAGAGACGCTCACGTCCGCAGGAATGTGAACGTTTACTTCGCCTTTCGGGCCTTTCACGATGACATACCCGTCATTGATGTGAGCTTCCACATCGGCGGGAAGAGCGACGGGTT
>DBJG01000030.1:10675-11001 GCA_002296455.1 Caryophanales bacterium UBA782
GGCTTCTTTATCGGTGAGAAGACCTTGGCTCGTCGAGACGATGGCGATGCCTAGTCCCGAGAGAACTCTTGGGAGCTTGTCGGCTTCCACGGTGACACGGAGACCAGGTTTGCTGATTCTCTTAAGTCCCGAGATGACGCGTTCGCCATTAGCGCCATATTTTAACGTGAGGGTAAGGGTCTTTTTGGCGCCTTCCCCTTCCACGAGAACTTCGCTCACGTAACCTTCTTTTTTAAGGATAGCGGCGATTTGCTCTTTCATTTTGCTATTCGGCATGGAGACACTCTCATAGCGTAACGCGTTTGCGTTGCGGATACGGGTGAGCA
>DBJG01000055.1 GCA_002296455.1 Caryophanales bacterium UBA782
TCATCACCCTTCATCAGCGTAAGCATGACAGATTTAAAGATATGAAGAACTATACGGAAAAGTAATGTTGTTAGGAGGAGATTCGAATGGTGTACGATGACGAATTGAAATTTGAAGCCGATGTTGTAAAAAAACTTACTGAACACGGCTGGAGCAAAACCGTTTTAAAAAATAAAACGGAAAATGAGCTAATTGATAATTGGGCGGATATTCTTTACAACAATAACAAGGGAATAGACAGACTGAACAATCAACCCTTGACCATGGGCGAGAAGTCTCAACTTCTAGAGCAGATTAATTCTTTAAAAACTCCTTTAATGCTCAATCGGCTTGTAAACGGCAAAACTATATGTATTAAAAGAGATAACGAAAAGGATAAGCTCCATTATGGAAAAGAGGTCTATCTTGATATCTACGATCGAAATCAAATAGCGGGTGGCAAAAGCGTTTATCAAATTTGCGAACAACCCATTTTCCATTCCCGAAATCCGATGCTGAACGATAGGAGAGGGGACTTGCTTCTTTTAATCAACGGAATGCCGCTTATCCACATCGAATTGAAAAGGTCTGGCATTCCGGTTTCACAGGCGATAGAACAAATCAAGAAGTATTCGCACGAGCACGTTTTTACCGGGCTATTTTCGCTCGTTCAGGTATTTGTCGCCATGAATCCTGAGGAAACGAAATATTTTGCAAATCCTGGCGATGACGGTTTTTTCAACGATAGATTCTATTTCCAGTGGGCGGATAAAAATAACGAGCCATTCAAGGCATGGGACAAAAACGTCGAAAATCTTCTTTCGATTCCTATGGCTCATAAACTAATTGGGTTTTACACGGTTCCGGATAGTGGGGATGGAATCCTGAAAGTCATGCGTAGCTATCAATATTATGCGTGCGAAGCGATTAATTCTCGTGTAGAAAAGGCGGAATGGACGGCAAAAGATCGCCTTGGCGGATACGTTTGCCACACTACAGGATCAGGTAAGACCGTGACGAGTTTTAAAGCCGCGCAGCTTTTGTCTCAATCGCAAAAATGCGACAAAGTTGTTTTCTTGATTGATAGAATAGAATTGGGTGTCCAATCCATCGAAGAATATAGAAATTTCAAGGATGCTCGTGAAGATATTCAGGAAACCGAGGATACATACGAATTAATCTCTAAGTTAAAAAGCGGCGCAGTGAAAGACGATTTGATTGTCACCTCCATTCAAAAAATGAGCAACATAGAGTTTGAGGAAGGCGTTAATGCTAGGGATATAGAAACCATCAATCAAAAGAAGATTGTTTTCATTGTCGATGAATGCCATAGATCGACATTCGGAAAAATGCTTGCGGGAATAAAAAAGACTTTCCCAACCGCATTATATTTTGGATTCACTGGCACTCCGATTTACGAGAGCAACAAAAAGCATGACAATACAACGACAACTGTCTTTGGCAACGAACTTCATAGGTATTCTATCGCGGACGGTATTCGGGATGGCAACGTTCTAGGGTTCGATCCCTATATGGTTTTGACTTATTCCGACCACGACATCAAAGAAGCCGTTGCTTTGAAAGAAGTAGGAGAGAGCAGCCCGGAAGCCGCCATGTTGAATCCGAAAACTCAAAAGAAATACCAAGAATTTCTTCGTCTTCCTATGGTTGGCAAAAAGGATGCGGATGGCAAATACGAAAAAGGCATCGAAGATTATATTGATGCCTCGCAGTATAAGCTTGATAAGGGTAATCCGGATAATGGCGTTTTGCCAAAGCCAATTGAAAAGCAGCACCCATATCAAGTCGTCCTTGAAATATTGAAGAATTGGAGGACTTTGAGCGTTAACGGAAAGTTCCACGCTATTTTCGCCACAAGCTCGATTCCTGAAGCGTGTGATTACTATCATCTATTTAAACAAATAATGGGGAAAAACGGCCTCCCCAGTTTAAAAATTGCTGGTGTTTTTGACGAAACCATAGGTAATGATTCGAATGCTATCCCCAAGGAAGACGCCCTTTTAGAAATGATTAGCGATTACAACGAACAATTTGATCAATCTTTCTCAATCCCCAAATATGATCTATATAAAAAAGATGTAGCCAAGCGTCTAGCTCACAAAAAGGATTATTTGGGTATTGAAAGACAGCATCCAGAAATGCAGCTTAATCTCGTTATAGTCGTCGATCAGATGCTAACAGGTTTCGACTCAAAATGGGTTAACACATTATACCTAGATAAAGTCTTGAAATTCGAGAATCTGGTTCAGGCTTTTTCGAGGACGAATCGTATTTTCGGGAAAGACAAGCCATTTGGCATCGTGAAATGGTATCGCTACCCTCACACGATGAAAAAACGCATGGAGGATGCCTTCGAACTTTATTCCGGATCCAACCCTTACGGCGTTTTCGTTGAAAAACTCGAGAAAAATTTAAACAATATCAATGCGACATATTCTTTAATTAAAACAATATTTGATAACGGAGGAGTTCAAAATTTCTCAACGATTGACCCTTTGACAATCGCAGAAAGGGCAAAGTTCGCCAAAGAGTTTGCTAGTTTAGCTAGATTGATTAACGCGGCGATTATTCAGGGATTTATATGGGAGAAGAGCACCTATATTTTTGAACATGATAATAGGGATAGCGTCGTCAAAGTTCTATTCGATCATTCGACTTACATTACGATTGCCCAACGTTATAAAGAACTTTTCAAGCGAATACCTCCTTATGATGGACGAAATAATCCCTTCGATATCGACGCAACGGCAATTGAAATCCAAACGGATAAGATTGACTCCGCCTTTGTGACAGAGAGATTCAAAAAGTGGTTGGTTGCCTTATATGAGGGTAAAGAAGAGGCCATCGTGAACACCCTTAACCAGCAATTGCACGAATCCTTTTCCGCTCTTTCCGCCGAAGATCAAAAATTCGCTAATCAAATCCTCTTCGACATTCAAAACGGGACTTTGAAGGTAAATGACGACTCAGCGAGTTTCATGGATTACATCACGAGATATAAAGTCAAGAAAATGAATGATCAGATCCATAAATTTGCAGAAAAATTAGGGCTTGATGAAAAACTATTAAGGGATCTCATGTCTGCTAAACCAAATAGTACCAATTTAAATGATTATGGAAGATTTGATGCCTTAATTAAGACGTTGAATCCCACGATTGCTCAAACTTACTATTTAGAGTCGACAGGCAAAAAAATGCCGATTCCTTTGGTGAGGGTCAAAGCAGAGAATCTAACAAGAGATTTTGTTGTCAAAGGCGGTTACGACCTTTAACAGAAATGGAGTTTTTATGCCCAGTAAATCATTAAATTTATTTCTCATTGATGGCGCTGCAACGGGCCGAATTAAATGCACGATGCAGAATTGGACTGGCGTTGCCTACAAGATTCCAAGAACAGAATTAGAGAACTGTCAATCTAAGGGTGGCGATATCGTAATCCACCTAAAACAATC
Organism: Caryophanales bacterium UBA782; assembly: GCA_002296455.1. Lineage (GTDB taxonomy): Bacteria > Bacillota_I > Bacilli_A > RFN20 > CAG-826 > UBA4951. The sequence goes on from DBJG01000055.1 coordinate 3,453, forward strand.
AGGAATCTACTTTTTACTCGGCTATGACGATAAGACGTGTTTGCCAACGATTTATGTTGGACAGGCATCAATCCGAAAAAACGGCGAAGGCATTTTGCTGCGTCTTTTGGAACATAAAAATAATGATAAGGAAAACTATTATTCTTATTGGACGGAAACTATAGCTTTTACGACAACAAACGATTCGTTTGGACCAACTGAAATAAGTTATTTAGAAAATAGATTTACGAATTTGGCCAAAGAAGCGAACAGGTTTGAGGTAAACAATGGAAACGAACCTAATATTGGCCATGTAACCGAAGAAAAGAAATCCGAATTAGAAGAATTTATTGATTACGCAAAGCTTATTATGGGCGTTTTGGGATGCAAGGCCTTTGAGCCACTGGTAAAAAAATCCACGCAGAAAGATCAATTGAATGACAAAAAAGCCATTTTTGATTGTCAGAATAAATCGTATAAGGCAAAAGGAATGCTCACAAATGAGGGCTTTGTTTTGTTGAAAGGCAGTGAAATATCGAGCGTTTTAAGCCCAAGTTCAAAAGGAACGGCAACGGAAAAAAAGAGAAAATTAAACGCCTCTAATGTTTTGGATGGAAAAACCACCATCGATATTCTTTTCAATAGTCCTTCTGCCGCGGCTTCATTTGTTACTGGTAGTCCCACGAGCGGAAATTATCTTTGGAAAACAAAGGACGGGAAAAGTCCAAAAGATTTTTGATTTCGTGTTTGTTGCTCATTCTTGGGAACAGCGTA
>DBJG01000074.1 GCA_002296455.1 Caryophanales bacterium UBA782
CTTACCATTTGTGACAGTTTTAAACGTCTTTTTGCAGTCTTTGCAATATGACACGCCTTCCAAAATCACGAGATTCAGTTTGCATTCTTTCATATATTTCGTTTTCTTGATGGCCCAGTTATAGGCATCTACGAAATAATCCGGAACGATGCTAGAGACCTCCCCCACTTCAAGAGTGAGGGCGGTCACTTTATTCACATGATTCTCACTGGCGACTTTTTCGACTTCTTCGATAACGTAGAAGACGATGCCTAACTCATGCATTGAGATCGACGGCGTTTCCTGTGAATTTCTTTGTTTTCGCCGTGGCTTTGTTCTTTCGTTTGAACTCTTTTCTCTTCTTGCGCATCATCTTCGCTTCAGCCGAACCGCTATGAGCGATAATCTTTGCAGCGCGTTTGATGGAATGCTTGAGCAAAGGTCCAACTTTCTTTTCCGCAACGACCATTGTAGTCATCTCTGGATGATCGCGGTAAAGATGAATCGCATCGAATTTGCAGCGTGTTGTGCAAATACCACACCCGATGCATTTGTTCGGATCGACAACGGACGCGCCACAGCTTAAGCATCGTCCCGTCTCAATCTTCACTTGCTCTTCCGTGAGCGTTTTATGGGCATCTCTAAAGCTGTGCTTTGCATCAATCGAGCTATCCATGGCTTCTTCTTGACGGCCAGCGTGATCGTAATCAGGAAGAGAAATATCATTCTTATCAAGAGGCACAAATGAGCGACGATTCAAGCCGATGGTCGGAGAAGCAGCCCATTGCACGTGACGATGGAGCGATTCAGCGACAGCGTGTCCGGCTGCGATTGCATCGATAACGAACTTCGGGCCCGTGAAGACATCGCCGCCAACATAAATGTCAGGGTCGGCAGTTTGATAGGTGAGCTTGTCAGCGATTGGATAATTGCCATGCCAATAAGTGACACCAGTCCCTTCAAGAAGTTTACCCCATTCAATGGTTTGACCAATCGCAAAGACGATTTTATCAGCTTTCACGGTGATGGTTTCATTGTCGTCATATAGAGGTGAGAATTTTTTCGTTTCTGGATCGATTGTACGCGTGCACTTCTTAAGAACAATGCCAGTGACGTGACCTTTTTCGTCCGTAAGAACTTCTTTCGGCCCCCAGGAATTGCAAATGGAAATTCCTTCCTCAAGGGTTTCGGCGATTTCTTCTTTTGAAGCAGGCATGGTGTCTCGAGATTCAAGGCAATACATGCCGACGGATTTTGCGCCTAAGCGTGTCGCTGTTCTCGCGCAGTCAACGGCAACGTTACCGCCGCCAATGACGACCACATCGCCCGTGAATTTCTTATCTTGGTTTTCATAAGCGTCACGAAGATAATCAACCGCGATTTCGGTTCCTTCTGCCTCATCGTTTGCTACACCTGGGCGTTTTCCGCCTTGGCAGCCAATTGCGACGTAGAACGCTTTATATCCTTGTTTCTTTAAATCGGCAATCGTGATGTCTTTACCAACTTCGACACCACATTGAATCGTAGCGCCGAGTTCTTTGATGATTTCAATTTCTGCATCAATGACATCTTTTTCAAGTTTATAGGTAGGAATGCCATATCGAAGCATGCCCCCTGGCTCCTTGTGCTTTTCGAAAACGGTTGGTTTGTACCCCATTTCCGCTAAGTAATAGGCGGCACTTAATCCCGCAGGACCAGCACCAATAATCGCAATTTTCTCTTTCCATTCGCCATGGAGTGAAGGAATGACTTTCTCTGGGACATAACGGGTCTCCGCGTGGAGGTCTTTTTCCGCAATGAATTTTTTCACCGCGTCAATCGAAACGGCACGGTCGACATCGCCGCGGGTGCATGCCTCTTCGCAACGTTTATTGCAAACGCGACCGCAAACGGCTGGGAATGGGTTTTCTTTCTTAACGAGAGCCAAGGCCTCTTGATATTTCCCCTCATGGGCTTTCTTCAAATAGGCCTGCACTGGAACATGGGCTGGGCAAGCGACTTTGCAAGGCGCAGTTCCCGTTTCATAGGTATTATGAAGGCGAGGCGTATCGCGATAATTCTCATCCCAGGCGTATTTTCCCCAAATGTTGTTGTCTGGAAGAGGAGCCTTTGGATACGTTTGCGCTTTCCCATCTTTTTTGCAAAGCTTTTGACCGAGTTTCACCGCGCCTGCTGGACAAGATTCAACGCAATATCCGCAAGCAACGCATTTGCTAGGATCGACTTTTGCGGTGAAAGAACTTCTTGAAAGATTTGGAGTATTGAACAAAAGAGAGGTTCGCAAAGCATTGCAGATTTTCACATCGCAATTGCAGATATCGAAAATCTTCTCACTGCCATCGATATTTGTGATTTGATGGACGAAGCCATTGTCTTCCGCTTTTTTCAAAATCTCGAGCGCTTCTTCTTTACTGATGTAGTGGGCTCTACCCGTCTCAACGGTGTAATCAGCCATATCACCAAGTTGGATGCACCAATCATCTGGATCATCCGCACAGCCGTCGCCGAGTTTGCTTCTGGAATAACGGCAAGAGCAAATACCAGCACTAATATGACCTTCGTATTTATTAAGCCAATAGGAAATATGCTCCAAATCAACGGACTCATTGTTTGCATTCACTTCTTTTTCGACCGGGATAACGTGCATGCCAATGCCATCGCCTCCTGGAGGAACCATCTGAGTGATGCCAGCAAGCGGGATGAAGGTCATGCGTTCAAAGAAAGAGGCAACACTTGGATTTTTGTCCACTCTATCTTTGGTGGAATTAAAGAGTTCAGCACTTCCTGGGACAAAGAAGGCAACACGATAACGACGAATTCTCGGTTTGTCTTTTAGCTCGTGGGTGTGGTCATAGTTGTCACCATAATCGTATTCAAGAATGCCAACAACTGACATTTGGTCGAGAATCTTTTGAAGATCGGCCGCTTCATATTTTGGATTCATCTTCAAAAGTTGGTCAAAGGTATAGAACTTACGAAGTTTCATTTTGTTAGCGATATCCGCCATTTCATCGGTAACGACTTCCTTAAGCCCCCAATATTCGGGATCCGTGCTCTTCACACCGAAAAGCTTATGTGGAACGCAATCGGTAATTTTACGACCCAATTTCAAAATCTTCTTATCGGGGTTTTTCTCGCCTTCGTATTTGTTTTTGATTGATTCGTTTTTCTCTGGCATGCAGTCCTCTTTTCTCTGGTTTCACGATGTTTTTTACCGTCAAGAAACAAGCAACATTAAAAACATAGTTTTTTATGGTGTATTTATTATAGTGTCACTTTTTTTCGATTTCGAAGATATTTAACAAATTTTCTTCCTTATACTGGCTTTTTATATATAGTCCGGCCCCGGGAAGAGGACGGACATTATTGCAAAGTCTTGCGACTAAGTTAAAATGATGGCGAGAGTTTTGACCCTAACGCCCTTCTGGGCCGTTAGAGTCTTTTTCTTTCACCAGGAGGTAGATCAAGATCAGGATGATCACGGTTGCCGTGACGTCCATGCCCTTTTTCTCCTTTCCCCGCCTTCTTTCCCGGGGAGGCTATGAGGAAGCATATGCATCTACTCCTCACTCATTACTAGACGTTTTTCCTATTGTTTACCAAAATAATTTGCAAATATAGAAAACTCGCGAGCGTATGAAGGGCTTTTGCGCTTCATTTTTCGCGAGTCATCTATATTTAAGGAAGAGGTTTTATAAAGGAGGAACTACCCCTGCTTTTGATTCATTTTGATTGGAGCTTGCTCATTGGACCCACTTTGTTTGCTGGCCCCGTATTTTGCATGATACGCTTCGACAAGAGCGTTCCCTTTGCCTTTTTTTGGGGCGCAGGAACACTCTTCGAGGCTTTCACCATTACGAATCTTTCGAATCGTACGGACAAGCATGAAAAGGAGATAAATTGAGACAAGTATTATTGTGACAATTCCAGTCCAATGCATGCGAATTCCTTTCTTTTAGGCTTGCGCTTCCGCGATAGCCTCTTTCTTTTTCATCATGCGGTCATAGAAATATAGACCGACGAACCCAAGCACGATCACCGGTAAAGTGATGGCGAGCGTCCAAACGTATTGGATGCTGATGTAGGTGAAGCAGCCCATGACATAGCTAAGTCCGAGCCAGAAAAGAATTGTAAACCAATAGGCTTTCTTGTTCGCTAGCTCGCTTTTCGCCGTCGCAACGGATGCAAAGCAAGGAATCGTAAGCAAATTGAAGACAGCGAAGGCGACAACCGCAGCGGTAGAAATGCCCGTCGCTTGGACAATGCCTTCGAACCCATTCACACCAAGAACGCTCGCAAGCGTTTCAGCAACGGAAGTGACGTTCTCTTTGGCGACAATGCCTTGTAAGGAAGCGACTGTTAATGCCCAGCCGTTATTACCTGCTTGAACGCCAAATCCCATTGGTGTAAAGATTGGCTGGATGAGGGAGCCGATAGACATAAGGATGGATCCTTGTCCGTTTTCCTCAACCATGTGCCAACTCCAGTCAAAGTTGGCAAAGAACCAAATCACAATCGTGGAAACAAGAATAATCGTAAAGGCTTTTTGGATGAAATGTTTACCTTTATCCCAAACATGGATAAGCGTCGCTTTCAATTGTGGGCGATGATAACTAGGAAGCTCCATGATAAATGGAGGAACTTTTTCACGCTGAGACGTCTTATTCATGACGATAACGGAGACAATGGCAACCACAATGCCCATCAAATACATTAAGAAGGTAAACAATCCAGCGTCCATTCCAACCGCGCCAGCCACGGTTCCTGCAATAACCGCAAGGAAGGTCGCTTTCGCACCGCACGTGAAGAAAGGAACGACACGGATGGTCTTCGTTCTTTCTTTGTCGCTAGTAAGAGTGCGGGTATTAATCATGGCAGGAACGCCGCATCCAAACCCCATGATCATCGGGATGAAGGCGCGACCAGAAACGCCGAATCTACGGAAGATGCGGTCGAGCATGAAGGCGACACGCGCCATATATCCGCTATCTTCCATTAGAGAGAAGAAGGCGAATAGAATCATAATCTGTGGAACGAATCCCAAAACAGCAGTAACGCCATTGATCACGCCATCGTACAAGAAACCGATAACCCAATCTGGAGAATTCCACATAAGAAGTAGTTTTTTAATGCCAAGGGAAATCAAGCCAAGGATACCCGTCTCGTTGTCACCGGCGAGCACATGGAAGAATTCACCTATGGAATTGATACCATCCCCTGTATAGAAAAGGCCGGCGAACGGGTTGTAGTAAACAAGCTCGCCCGCATCGTTTAATTCACCGAGGGTGAAGGAAATGGCTCCCGCATATCCCTCTCCAAAATCAACGCCCATCGCATGGAGATAGAAAAGATCGGCGCTAAAAGTGACATGGAAAACAAGGAAAAGTAAAACAACGAGAATAATAAGACCGAACACCTTGTGGGTGAGCACTTTATCGATTTTGTCACTCTTGGTGAGTTTGTCTTTTTCTTTCTTTTCTTTGCCTTTGAGAATCTCATCGCAAAGCGGAGTGAGATAAAGATAACGAGCATCCGCGATATCCGCTTCATAATCCTTTGTCTCATTTGCCACAATACCTTGAACTTTTTTGAATTCGTCTTTGTGGTCTTGCTCTTCCAGTTCGTCTTTTTCTAGTGCTTTGACAGCGTGGAATAATGGACTATTCACGTCATTATCGGCGTAAATCTTCTCCGCTTCTAAGATTTTCTCAAGCGAAAGAACGCTATGTCCTTTGCGTTCTTTTTTGCTCGCCTTAATCGCTTCAGACATTAATTCGTCGAGCCCTGTATTGCGAAGGGCGCTAATGGCAACAACTGGAACGCCAAGCGCTTTCTCGAGCTTTTTATAATCGATTGTTTGGCCGATTTCTTTCAAAGCATCGGTCATATTCACTGCAACAACCACCGGCACATCCATTTCAAGGATTTGAGTGGTCATATAAAGGTTGCGTTCCAAGTTTGTGGCGTCGATGACGTTAATCACGACGTCTGGCAATTCGTGAAGGATATAATTCCGAGAAATCACTTCCTCAGGAGAATATGGAGAAAGAGAATATATCCCTGGCAAATCGACAATATCGACTTTCTCACCCTTGCCTTTGCTTATATAAGTCCCTTCTCTTTTTTCAACCGTGACGCCTGGCCAGTTGCCAACATAGGCGGTCGACCCAGTTAAGGAATTGAAAAGCGTTGTTTTGCCACAGTTTGGGTTCCCCGCTAGAGCGGCTTTAATCAGTTTTTCGCTCATTTGCTTTCTCCTTCCCTCGCCGCTTCCTTCGCTTCAGGAAGATCGGTCACTTTAATCACAATATAACTTGCTTCGCTATGGCGAAGGGATAATTCGTATCCTCTTAACGTGATTTCAAGAGGATCGCCGAGTGGCGCACGTTTTCTTAAGAATACTTCTGCGCCAGGAGTAAGCCCCATGTCAAACAAGCGATGGCGGATTTTTCCTTCGCCGTTCACCTTCGAAATGGTTCCGCTCGTGCCGATTTCCACCATATCGAGCGTGACAAGGTTACCTACCTTAATTTCGGGTTTGGTTTCAATTTCTTCTCCCATGATGTTCCTTTCTTTTTTGACTAACCGACAATGATTGTTCTTGCGATTTCTGTATTTAACGCAAGGCGAGACGAGCAAACCTCAATCACTGTTCCCGTAGCCCCTTGGCTCATGACGCGGATTGGGCGATCTTTTGCAACGCCTAAAGATGCAAGATGATTTCTCACCTTTTCATCTCCACCAACTCTTCTTACGAGGAGTTCTTGTCCGATTGGTGCAAGTGATAACGGCATACTCATACCTCCAGTTAGTCCTTTCTAACCTGCTATATATTAGTCATGTCTAACTCTTGATTCAAGCAGAATAATTAGTTTTGGCTAACTTCATGGAGGACGCAAAAGAAAAAGCCGCAACTCGCGGCTAGGGGGCGCCAAGCTTTAGAAAAAAAGAAATTTCTTCTTTTGATAAGGCTCGCTATAGACATGGAGGACGCGATATCCCTGTCTTTCAATATCACGCACGGCCTCATCCGGGGAAAAACCGTCTTCCAGCAAGAACTGGGCTTCGTTTTTCAAAGCGGAAGCCTTCACTTTTTTCGCTTCTGGAAGGGATTTTCGAATCGCATCGCAGACATGGGATTCGCACATCGAGCACTTCATCCCATCAATATCCAATGTTACTTTTTGCATCATTTTCACCTCAGTTAGCGATTTCTAACTCTATCGAATAAATAAGAAAAATCAAGCGTAATGCACTAAATATATGAAAACAATTCTGAAAACGATTACTTACTGAAGGAGTGTTTCCGCGTTATCGAAATTGCTCTGAATGGCCTTAAAAGTGTCAGATAATGCTTTTCCGTCCACAAGCATATGACTCACGGTAATATTCAACATAATTTTTGTTTTATCGCCGTCTTGATAAAACTTACCCCAGCAAACACGAGGCACGCTCGCATTCGAGTGATCGTTATCAGGAAGAGGATGGCTCATTGAGGTGAAAGAAAGCCACGGAATGCAAGTAATGTAATATTCATCCATCAATTTGGAGTCGTTGTAGCTATCTTTGATGAAGCCTTGTGTTTTTGTCCGTTCAACATTGACGTGCACGCGGTCATAGAATTCTCGATAATCATGCGTTCCTTCAATGCCGCAATTCTCAAATGCGCCAAGCTCAGTCATGACCGTATAAGAAGGGTTGATCATTTCATAGACAACCACTTCCTCGTTCACGATGCGTGTTCTCATTTCCTCAATCGACTCTAAGCCAAGGTAGACAAGAAAAAGCATGTTAATGAAGAAACTATCTTTCCGCTCTTTTGTGATTTTGACTAAAGAGGTGATATCCATTTCCACGTTAAATCCATAACATGGGTTGGAGAAAGATCCGAAATAGTTATAAACGCTTTTTCGGTTCCACGAATCGATATCAATTACTTTTCTTTTCATCGTTGTGAAGCATCATAAGGTATGCCTTCTGCTTTCGGGCATCCTGATTTTTTCCGAGTCAAAATCAAAACAGCAATGACAACGACGTATGGGATGATGTTGTAAAAATAGGATGGAAGGCCCCAATCTGCCATAAACGGTATTTGGGCAGACAAAACTCCCAAGCACTTCAAGAAGCCAAATAACAAAGCACCCAAGGCAATCCAAAGCGGATTCCAGTTACCAAAGATCATGATGGCAAGGGCAAGGAAGCCTAAACCAGCGACTGTATTTTCAGCAGTCGTCGCCGCGGAAGTCGCGATATAAACGAAACCGCCTAATCCCGCTAGAGCGCCAGAGATCGTCGTGCCAAGATATCTCATCTTCGTAACGCTGATGCCGACAGAAGCGGCTGCTTGAGGATGCTCACCGCATGCTCTTAAATGCGTGCCAATTTTGCTCTTATATAACCAAATGGATAGAAGGACGAAAATCACAATACAGATATAAGTCGAGATGAACATCTTGTCGAGGAAGAGGCGGAATAGACCACCCGCCCAAGAATCGAACACAGGTTGGAAGGAAGGCGAATAGTTGCTTGTGAGAATAACAAAATTACCATTGGAAACAATTTTCTCACTGTCGAAGAAAATAAGGCCAAACGCGCAAACAATCGCGGGAGCTAGCATATTGAGCGCCGTTCCGCTGATCGTTTGATCCGCTTTTAATTGAATCGCGGAAAAGGACAATAGGAGTGAGAATAACGCGCCGCTAGCAGCGGAAACAAGCATACAAAGGACAAAGATGCCTTGGTTCGTTGCAAGAGCCGGATTACTAGCAATAATAACTTTCGCGACAATCGCGCCTATGAAAGCGCCGAAAATCATGCCGCCATCAAGAGCGAGGTTGATGATGCCACTTCTTTCTGCGAATACGCCACCCAAAGCGACAATAAGCAAAGGAATCGCGCAAATAATTGTTTGCTGCAAGATAAAAACAAAATCCATTATTCATTCCCTCCTTCTTCTTTATCGGCATCTATTTCAGGAGTTGTTTCTCCGTTTTGCTTTTCTTCTTTTTTCAAACGAATGGAAGCAGTCAACCGATCGATCCACCACTTTGTAAAAGTAGAGCCACGCTTATCATTTGCTTTGTAGTAGCGATCAAGTTCCTCACGCATAAAGCGGGAGAAGCCAGCTAGATAAATAATGGCCGCGATAATGATATCAGCGAAATATTTGTTATAGCCAGCGCGCTGGAGGAAAGAGCCAGAAGCATTCAGCCAGCGAATGAATATCGCAGAGAAAATAACGCCAATCGGGTTGCAGTTAGCAAGGAGAGCGGCCGGAATGCCGTTAAAGCCATAACTAGGCAATACTTGATAGCAGCTCTTAAACTGAAGCTCAATGCCTGGGTTCAAATAATAAAGCGCACCACCAATAGCGGAAAGTCCGCCCGCGATCCCCATTGCGATCATGATATATAGTTTTTCGTTCATGCCGGCGTAACGAGCCGCGTCTTTGTTATAGCCACACGCCTTAAGAGAGTAACCCAATGCCGTTTTTTTCATGATAACCCATATGGCGACGGCTGCAATGATGGCAAGAATAATGCCTATGTCTAGATAGGACCAGCTGCCGAAAGTTGGAGTGTAATTCCCTGTGGCGGCCGTTTTGATCAAATAGCCGGATTTCCCCTCTCCGACATTAGCGAGGTGAGGTTGTGCTGTAAAAACCCATGTAACGATATTCGCAGCAATCCAGTTGGTCATGATACAAACAATGACTTCATTGATGCCAAAAAACGCCTTTAAAGCACCAGGAATCAAAGACCAAAGCACGCCGAATATCATTCCGACAAGAAGGGCAAGTAGCCAAACAAGTACCCCTGCGGCACGATTTCCTGTCGTATTGATATTCAATGCGACAAGCAACGATCCCATCGTTCCCATAAGGAACTGACCTGGAGCGCCGATATTGAACAAACCCGTCTTATACGCGATGGCGACCGATAAACCAGTGAAAATAAGAGGCTCGGCGTAAAAAAGCATCGTGCCAAATTGGCTTGCGGCACCCGTCGTGCTTCCGAAAGGACCTTTCAATAAGTATCCAAAGCCTCGTCCTGGGTTTGCGTTCTTCAAAAAGAAAGAACAAACAAGCATCAAGACAAAGCCGAAAAGGATACCAACGATAATTGAAATTAAACTGGAAAGAATTGATTTTGTGCCATCTTGGCGCGCAAAATCGTGTAAATTCTGTTTCGTGAATAATTCTCCCGAACTGAGTTTCTTGAAAAAGTCATTCATTTTCGCTGACCTCCGTTTCGCTTTGTTTATTTGTATTCTCGCCAAAACGTTTTGCGCCTGCCATATAAAGGCCAAGTTCTTTCGTATCTAAGGTCTCAGGGTGATCGAAAACACCAACGATTTCTCCTTCGTAAATCACATAAAGGCGGTCGGATAAGCTCAATACTTCATCTAGTTCCAAAGAGACGAGAAGAACACCCTTCCCAGCGTCACGATCGGCAATGATCCGTTTATGGATACCCTCAATCGCGCCGACGTCAAGGCCACGGGTCGGCTGAACCGCAATAAGCAAATCATGGGCGCGATCAAGCTCACGGGCCACAATCGCTTTTTGCTGATTTCCGCCCGACATACTTCGCGCCTGAGTTGCTGGTCCACTCGAGGAACGAACGTCATAATCATCAATCAAGCGCTTTGCGTATTCGTTTCTTTCGCCAAAGCGGATGAAACCGCGCTTGCAGAATTCGTCGCTATGCGCCTTTTGGAGCACAAAATCCTCCTCCAAGTTGAAATCAAGGACAAGGCCATGCTTATGGCGATCCTCAGGAATATGAGACATGCCATCTTTAATGCGATTGAAAATGTTTTTGTGCGTAATGTCTTCCCCTTTTAAGGTGATTGTTCCGCTTGTGATGGGGCCTAAGCCGGTAATCGATTGAACAAGCTCTGTTTGCCCGTTTCCATCAATGCCGGCAATGCCGACAATTTCACCGGATCTGACGACCAGAGACACATCTTTGACAGAGAATTTTTTGGTTCGTTTGTCTTCAACGCACAAGTGGTCGACACGAAGAATGTCTTCTCCCGGCGTAGCGGGTTTTTTATCGACAGTGAAAGAAACGTTTCTCCCAACCATCATGTCCGCTAATTCCTGAACGGTAACATCACTCGTGTTGACTGTTCCGATGCATTTCCCTTTTCTTAAAACAGTGCACCGATCAGAAACAGCTTTAATTTCGTTTAGCTTATGGGAAATGAAAAGAATGGATTTTCCTTCACTTGCAAGGAATTTCATCGTCTGCATGAGATCGGTGATTTCTTGAGGCGTCAAAACAGCGGTAGGCTCATCAAAAATCAGAATCTCATTGTCGCGATAAAGCATTTTGAGAATTTCCGTTCTTTGCTGAATCCCAACCGTGACATCGCTGATCTTTCTATCCAAATCAACGTGAAGACCGTATTTATCCATGAGTGCTTGGATTTTTTCCCGCGATTTTCGCTTCATAACGAATCCGAATTTCGCATCCTCAGCGCCTAAGATGATATTATCCAAAACCGAGAAACATTCAACGAGTTTAAAATGTTGATGAACCATGCCAATGCCTAAAGCGGTCGCATCATTTGGGCTTTGAATTTTCACTGGTTTTCCATCTTTGTAGATTTCGCCTTTATCTGGCTGATACATGCCAAACAAGACGCTCATTAAAGTGGACTTTCCTGCACCGTTTTCGCCAAGCAAGGCATGAATTTCCCCTTTGCGAAGTTGAAGGGTGATATCGTCGTTAGCGATAATTCCAGGGAATTCTTTTGTGATATGGCGCATTTCAATCACATAATTCTCGTTTTCCATAAGCTTCTTCCTTTCTTTAGAAGAAGGACCCTCGCTCAAAAATGAGGAGGGTCCAGTAATCGACATTAATTATTCTTCGAGAGTGATTTTGGTCTTAGTGAGAGCGACGTCAAACACATTCCAAACCGCTTCTAAATTGCAGTCTTCTGGCGTTTCGGCAACGATCTTAATGGTGCCGTCGCTGATGCCTTTGAAGAGAGTGTTGTATTGCTCTTTGGTGAATTTTGTAAATCTCCAGCTTTCATCATTCGTTGGAAGCCCAGTCGCGTTGTCGGAAGCGCCAAGATTGGACGCTTTGTTGGCAAGTTTGCTATCCCATTCGCCACCATAGAATTCGCCAAGAATCTTCTCGACGGAGACAGCAAGACCTTTTGTCGCTGAAGTGATGATTTTTGGGGAAAGGCTGGATTGGTCAGTATCAACGCCGATGATTTTGGCATTGGTGTAGCTGTTCGCGGCCGAGATAACGGACTGAACCATGGAACCGCCACAAGAGAAGACAACTTCGGTACCTGCCTGATACCAACTGCTGATTTGGGTTTGGAGTTCGGTTGTTGCGCTGAAGCCATTGCCATACTTGTAGCTGATCTTTACCTCAGCCTCGGTGCCGTTTTCGGCAAGGGCAGCGGCATTGATGCCTTGGACGTAGCCATAGGCGAAGCGGTTGCAAGCAGGATTGGATCCGCCGCCACCGAAAGTGCCGCCGAGTTTGCGATAGCCTTCCGCATAAGCAGCGTAGCCAGCCATAAAGCCCGCTTCTTGTTCTTTATAAGTAATCGCGGTGACGTTGTCTAAGCCAAGTGCCCAACCATCGACGAAGATGAATTTCACTTCTGGGTAGTTTGTGGCAACGGTCTTCATAGCAGTAGCTTGCAAGTAGCCTGGGGCAACAATGACTTTCGCACCATTTTCAACGGCAAGAGTCATAGCAGCGATACGATCATCGTCCGTCGCATCAGAGCCATTCGCAGGTTGGTAATACTTATAAGTTTTGCCATTCTTTTCCGCGTAGTTTTTGGCGCCATTATAGGTACCTTCGTTGAAGCCGCCGTCTTTCAAAGAGCCGACGTCGGTAACGACAGCGATTTCGCCAGTGTTGTCAGCACCGCCGCCGCATCCAGTGAGGATGGTGATGGCCGCTAAGCCGGTGAGGAGGAGTAGTCCATGCTGTTTTCTCATGGTTATTTTTTTCCTTTCAGGGCAATTGCCCGTTTCATGGCTGCCTAGATACTCGTTAAAAACAATCAAAACGCAAAAATAGCAAAAGATTTTCTATCGTCGATTGGTTTCTTTCTCTAAAACAACCATGTAAATAATTACACCAAAATGATACGCGTTTTGTAAAGAAGAGCAATATAGAAAGCGCTATTGTCCCATAGTCACCACGTATTCTAGCGACAAAGTGTGCAAAATAGATTAAGATAATAGACTCGCTTCCGTTTTTCGATTGGCATCTAAAAAGAAAAAGTGCATTTGTCTAAGCCTATTGGTGTTCTTTTTGCGAATCGGCAAGTGGATCCAAACTTTATTTGAGCAAATTGTTATTGTCAAAGTAATCGATTCTCATCGCACGACGAACATCACGTAAAGTTTCTTTGGCTTTTTTCTCCGCTTTTACACACCCTTCTTTGAGGATTTCATACACTTCAGGAAGACGCTCTTCCCACGCTTTTCTACGTTCGCGAATCGGGCGCAGTTCTTCTTGGATAACGTTATTGAGGAACCGCTTAACCACCATATCACCGAGCCCCCCTCGCATATAATGAGCCTTTAATTCATCGAGATTTTTGTATTCTGGCAAGAATTTCGCGAAATATTCATCACGACAAAACGCATCCAAATAAATGAACACGGGGTTCCCTTCCGTGTGGCCTGGGTCTTCGCGGCGCAAATGGGTAGGATCGGTGAACATCGACATGATTTTCTTTTGAATAACTTCAGGTTCGTCCGAAAGATAAATGCAATTGCCCAACGATTTGCTCATTTTCGCTTTGCCATCCGTTCCAGGAAGTCGGAGGGAAGCCTCATTAGAAGGCAATACGATTTCCGGTTCCACTAGGGTATCACCATAAATTTCATTGAATTTTCTCACGATTTCACGGCATTGCTCAATCATTGGTGATTGGTCTTCCCCAACGGGGACGGTCGTCGCACGGAAAGCGGTGATATCGGCGGCTTGGCTAATCGGATAAGTAAAGAAACCAAGGGGGATGCTGGATTCGAAATTCTTT
>DBJG01000014.1 GCA_002296455.1 Caryophanales bacterium UBA782
GCATCAGCACCTTTGAAATTGCCCGCCTTGATACCGCCGCTTCTAGGATTGGTCAAAGGAACTTCATTTTCATTGTATAAAACGGCTAATCCATTTGCGCCCATGACGAGCAAATTGCTGTTTCCGCTTGTGAGAGCAACATCAACGAGGGAATCGGTAAGTCCGGATAATTTCATCGCGCAAACCGGTTTGCTATTTCTAATCACGGGGAAATTCGAAAGACGGATTCGCTTAATTTGTCCTCGCTTTGATAAAAGTGCGATATTAAGGTCATCACGGAATTTTTTCACGGCATAGCAGCGAATCATCTTCTCGTCTGGCGAGATAGAAACAAGCGCGTTGATATGCCCGCCAATATCATTCCATTTGGTCTCTTTGACTTCGTTGACTGGAATATACACATAATTGCCTTTATTCGTGAAACCGAGGAGATAATCCGTCGTTTTCACTAACGCGTTAAAAATCAAAACGTCGCCCGGCTTGATTCCCGGCTTGGCTCCATTATTTCCACCTGAGCCGATGAAGCTCTTCACGGAACTGCGTTTGAGATAGCCATCTCTACTTACGACTAAATGCGTATCTTCTTCTGCGATTAAATCGCGTTTATCAATAGATAAGTCAGGCTCGGACGAGTTCTCGATTTTCGTTCTTCTCTCATCCCCGTATTTCTTGGATATTTCTTTTAAATTCGACACGATAACATCAAGGATCGCGTTATGATCGGCGAGCAACTGTTTTAAGTGAGCAATGTCTTCCTTCAAGGAATCACGTTCGTTTTCAAGCGTCACGATATCGGTGTGTGACAATTTGTATAAAGGCATCATCACAATTGCTTCCGCTTGGGCTTCCGTAAAGCCGAATGTAACAGAAAGATTTGTTTTACTATCTGCTTTGTCTTTGCTCTTACGAATGATGGCCACGACTTCGTCTAAGATCGATACTGCCTTGATTAAGCCTTCAACGATAGACAGCCTGCTTTCTTCTTTATTTAAAAGGAAACGACTCCTTCTCTTAATGACATCGCATTGATGAGAAATATAGCAATCGCAATACGACAATAGCGTCATCGTTTTCGGGCGTTTATCAACAATCGCGACCATATTCGCACTATAGCCGCATCGAAGATCCGTTTTGCTCATCAAATACTTGAACAATGAGTCAGGCTTCGCGTTGTCTTTTAAGTCGATAGCGATTCGCAATCCCATTTTATCGGTCTCGTCGCGCACTTCATCAATTCCAGCGATTGTTTTATCGTGACGAAGCTTATCGATTTGGTAGACGACTTTACTCTTTACAACGCCAAAAGGAATCTCGGTGATAATGATTTGTTTTTGACCATCATTCTCAACGATTTCAGCTTTGGAAGAAACATCGATGTGTCCTCGTCCCGTGAGGTAGATTGACTTGAGACCGTCTGATTCATAAACGATCCCTCCCGTTGGAAAGTCTGGCCCTGGTACGTAATGGAGAAGATCTTCTACATCGCAATTTGGGTGCTTGATGCGATAAATAACCGCATTATTGATTTCTTTCAGGTTATGAGGCGGTATCTCGGTGGCGATGCCAACGGCAATGCCGGTTGAGCCATTCACAAATAGATTCGGGAAAAAACTAGGAAGAACTGTCGGCTCTTTTGAGGAATCGTCGTATGTGAGTTCCATATCCACGGTTTCCATATCGAGGTCGCGGACGAGTTCGTTAGAAATAGCGCTTAACCGAGCTTCTGTATAACGAGGCGCGGCAGGTTCATCGCCATCCATCGAGCCGTTGTTTCCTTGGAAATCCACGAGTGGATAGCGAAGTCGCCAATTCTGAGAAAGGTGAGCCAAAGCATCATAAATAGAAGCGTCACCATGCGGGTGATATTTTCCCATGACGTCGCCAACGATGTGAGCACTCTTCTTTGTAGGCTTATCGATGGTATTCCCCGTAATCGCCATATCATAAACGATACGTCTTTGAACGGGTTTTAATCCGTCTCTTGCATCTGGGATCGCACGTTCTTGAATGACGTCTTTCGCGTAAATGCCAAAACGGTCCCCCATGAGTTCATCAAGGGCGGTGTCACTAACGTTTTCAATGATTGGGGCTTCTTCGATTTTTTTCTTTGCCATAATTATTTAGCCCCTTTCTGTTTATCGACTTCTTTCATGAATGCGTCTTCTTCGTTAAATGTGATGTTCTCATTGATCCAATCGCGTCGTAATGCAGCGTCACGCCCCATAAGAATCGAGATACGTTTCTCTACGACAAGAGGATCTTGGACATCCACTCTCAAAAGGAGTCTCGTTTTTTTGTTCATCGTGGTCGAAGCAAGCTGATCTGCGTTCATTTCGCCAAGACCTTTATAGCGGTTGATTCCATAGCCAGGGCCGATTTTTTGTTTTGCTTCTTCGAGCTTGCTATCATCCCAAACGTAAATGAATTTGCTTTGATCGCTCTTTTTGTAAACACGATAAAGAGGTGGACAAGCAATATATATCATTCCGTTATCGATGAGCGGTTTCATATAATTGTAGAAGAAGGTCAAAAGGAGTATTTGAATGTGAGCACCATCGACATCGGCATCGGTCATGATGATGATTTTG
>DBJG01000024.1:0-8806 GCA_002296455.1 Caryophanales bacterium UBA782
CCATCACTGGTCTCGGACTTATGGATGCCAAGAAACTCGTTGATTCCGCTCCAGTCGCTATCAAAGAGAAGATTTCCCCAGCCGAAGCGGAGAGCTACAAAGCTCAGCTCACCGAAACCGGTGCCGAAGTCGAAATCAAATAAGATTCGTTCTCCATTTGATTTTTACCCCTCTCTTACTCTCATCGCAGTAAGGGAGGGGGTTTCCCGTATTAAAAGAGGTTTATAAAATGCCCCAGTATTTCTCCTCAATTGCTCCTAAGGAAGTGCGCTATTACCCTTATGAAGCGGATATACTTGGACATAAATTCACTCTCTTGGGGACAAGCGGGACCTTCTCCAAAGAGCATTTGGACGATGGCACGAAGTATTTGCTTGAAACCATCTTCCAAATGGATCTTGGAACAAAGATCCTCGACATGGGGTGCGGTACAGGCCCAATCGGACTAATTCTGGCCGCATCTGACCCTTCTAGGCACGTCACTATGTGCGATGTCAATGAAAGGGCTCTCGCACTCGCAAAAGAAAATGCCAAAACGCTTGGTGTTGAAAAGCGAGTCGACATTGTCACTAGCGATGTTTACCTCTCCATTCACTCCACCTTCTCTTCCATCATCTCTAACCCGCCGATAAGGGCTGGCAAGAAAGTCACCTATGCGATTTACGATGGTGCCTTATCGCACCTTGAGGAAAACGGTTCGCTTTATCTCGTCGTTCGTCGTCAACAAGGTGCTGAATCTGTCTACGCTCACTTATTAACCTTATTTAAAAGAGTAGAAGTGCTTCGGCGCAAAAAGGGGTTTTGGATCCTATTAGCAACCAACAAGGAGTAAATAATGACCAAAGAAAACAAGATGGCCGATGGCTATGAAAACTATGCGACGTTAGAAGACGGGCGCATCAATTTCTCCAAAATCAGCGGATCTCTCCCTCTTCCCTATCTCGTCGAGATTCAAACCGAATCGTTCAAATGGTTCCTTGAAAAAGGCCTCGATGAGGTCATGAAGGAGGTTTTCCCGATTTATAATTACGCTGGAAACGTCTCTATTGATTATGTATCCAGTCGCTTCGAGAGTCCAGAATACGGACCTCTCGATTGTAAGGAAGGAGACCTCACTTATTCAAGCAAGCTCAAGGTTTCCCTCCGCTTGAACGATCATACGACTGGCGAAATTAAAGAGGACAACGAAGTCTTCATGGGCGATGTCCCGATGATGACGGATAACGGCACCTTTATCGTCAATGGCGCAGAACGCGTCATCGTGAGCCAAATCGTGCGTTCTCCTGGTGCTTATTTCCAAGACACCGTCGATGCTTCTCAAACGCATTTCTATAATGGCGAAATCATTCCTACCCGTGGTACTTGGCTTCAATTCGAAAGCGATGCCAAAGGCATCATGTGGGTGCGCATTGACCGTCAGCGCAAAATGCCGGCGACGATTCTTTTCAAAGCACTTGGCTTTGATAGCGAAAGAAAGATCGAAGAACTCTTTGGCGACAGCGAAGCGATGAAGCTTACCTTAGCCAAAGACAGCGCGATTAAAACGGAAAATGACGCCCTTATCGATATTTTCCGTAAATTAAAACCAGGCGAGCCTATCACGCAAAACGGCGTTATCGAGTTCCTCGTCCAAAAATTCTTTGATGAGAAACGCTACGACTTAGGAAGAGCCGGCCGTTTTAAGTACGCACAAAAACTTGGTATCTATAACCGTCTCCCTGGCCGCATTTTGGCCGAGAATCTCGTCGATGCGAATGGTGAAATCCTCACCAACGAAGAAACGGGCGAAGCGTTCGTGAGCGGCTATAAGCTCACCAAGAGCGATGTTGCTTATCTTCGCGACAAAGAAGTTTTCGAGAATGGCGCGATGGAAAAGAAACTCGCCGTCAACGAGGCGATTGATAATAATTCGACCGTCAACGTCGTCAAAGTGTACGCTAACGACAAGCCTTCCGAGAAAGTCGTTTCCATCATCGGTAACGATTTGAACTGCATTTTGCCACGTGTCACGATCAGCGATATGGTCGCGTGTTTCTCTTATTTCTGCAATATTCAAGATGGAATCGGCGAAACCGACGATATCGATCACCTTGGCAACCGCCGCGTCCGCTGCGTGGGTGAGCTTCTTCAAACTCAATTCCGCATCGGTCTTACCAAAATGGCGAAAACCGTGCAGCAAAAGATGTCCATTAGCGATCTTGCTAGCGCAAAGCCGCAATCGCTTGTCAATATCCGCCCATTAACAAGCTCCATCCGCGAGTTCTTTGCTTCCAGCCAGCTCTCGCAATTCATGGATCAAACCAACCCTCTTGCCGAGCTTACCAATAAGCGCCGTATTTCCGCGCTTGGCCCTGGTGGTTTAGCGAGAAAACGCGTCTCCATGGAAGTTCGTGACGTCCATTACACGCATTATGGCCGTATTTGCCCAATTGAAACACCAGAAGGACAGAATATCGGCTTAATCAACAACCTTTGCACCTACGCGCGCATTAATAAATATGGATTTATCCAAACTCCATATCGTATCGTCATCCATGAGAATGGCCACGATTATGTTTCGGACAAAGCTGAGTATTTGAGTGCTGATGATGAAAGAGGACAATACATCGCTGAAGCGAACATTCGCCTTGGCGAGCCGGTTGAAATCACAGTCGATGGCGAAAAGATGCTCGTCAAAGAGATTCTCGAAGACGAAGTCGTTTGCCGTCATGACGACGATAACATCCGTGTGAGCAAAGCCCGTATTTCCTACGTTGATGTCTCACCAAAACAAGTTGTTTCTATTGCGACTGCCTGTATTCCGTTCCTTGAGAACGATGACTCTCACCGTGCTCTTATGGGTGCGAACATGCAGCGTCAAGCTTTGCCGCTTCTCCGTCCATCTTTGGCCCGTGTCGGAACTGGCATGGAAGGCATTATTGCCCGCGACAGCGGTTTAGCCGTCGTTGCTGCCAATGATGGTCTCGTCACCTATACCGATAGCTCTACCATCGAAGTGAAAGAGGGCAAGAGCAAACGCACCTACAAACTTCAAAAATTCGACCGCAGCAACCAAGGAACCTGCATCAACCAAAACCCAATCGTCAAAGTTGGCGACGAAATTAAGAAGGGTCAAGTAATCGCAGATGGCCCAGCCATGAAAAACGGCGAGCTGGCCCTTGGCCAAAACGTGCTCATCGCCTATATGACGTGGCATGGTTATAACTACGAAGACGCTGTCATCTTGAGTGAAAGAATGGTCAAAGATGACACATATACCTCCATTCATATTGAATCTCACGATATCGAATGCCGTGAGACCAAACTCGGTAACGAAGAGATTACCCGTGACATTCCAAATGTCAGTGATGAAGCTAAAACGTATTTGGACGAAAGAGGCATTATCATCCCTGGCGCGGAAGTCAAAGAAGGGGATATCCTCGTTGGCAAAACCACGCCAAAAGGTCAGACGGAGCCAACCCCTGAAGAAAAACTTCTTATGGCGATTTTCGCCGAAAAGACCAAAGACGGGAAAGATTCTTCTCTCCGTGTTCCACATGGTGGAGCTGGCATTGTGCTTGGCGTTCGTACCTATAGCCGCAAGAACAAAGATCCGCTCCCTCCAGGAGTGATTGAAAAAGTCCGTGTCTACATCGTTCAAAAGAGGAAAATCTCCGAAGGCGATAAGATGTCTGGACGCCATGGTAATAAAGGCGTTATTTCCAAGATTCTTCCAGTCGAGGATATGCCATTCCTTCCAGATGGCACCCCAATCGATATCATGCTTTCTCCAATGGGCGTTCCTTCCCGTATGAACATTGGGCAGATCAGCGAAATCCATCTTGGACTCGCATGCCAAAAACTTGGTTTGCGCGTTGCTACGCCAGTATTCGATGGCGCTAACGATAAAGAGATTAAGAATCTCATGGATAGAGCCGGCATTTCCGAAGACGGCAAAGCCATCCTTTATGATGGACAAACCGGCGAACGCTTTGCGGAAAGAATTTCCGTTGGCGTCATGTACATGATTAAACTCGTCCACATGGTCGACGATAAACTCCATGCCCGTGCGACAGGCCCATATAGCTTAGTCACCCAGCAGCCTCTAGGCGGAAAAGCACAGAATGGTGGTCAGCGTTTCGGTGAGATGGAAGTCTGGGCTCTTGAAGCCTATGGCGCCGCTCATACCTTGCAAGAAATGATGACCGTCAAGAGCGATGACCGCGTTGGTAGACGCAAAGCCTACGAAGCCATCATCAAAGGCATGCCGCTTCCTCGTCCTGGAATGCCAGAAGCCTTCAAGGTCTTTACCAAAGAACTCAAGGGCTTATGCGTGGATGTGCACCTTTACGACCACGAGAATGACATCATTTCGATGGATGACCTTGCCAAAGAAGCTCTCATCGAAGAGCGTAAAGTCAATAGCGCCATCCGTAACCTCACTTCACCTCGCGAAGAGGAAACTCGTGACACCATTGAAGTCGATTCCCACGATGAGAATGAAGCACTTCTAGAAGAAGGGCTCTCGATTCATAGCGGTGCTGCTGGCGAAGGCAGCAACGAAGACTAAGGAAAGGAGATAACTAATCATGTTTGATATCAATGAATTAGCGGCGATGCAAGTTGGCCTTGCCTCTCCTGAAACGATCCGAAACTGGAGCCATGGTGAAGTCACGCGCCCAGAAACCATCAACTATCGTAGTCAAAAGCCAGAAATGGGCGGATTATTCTGCGAAAAGATTTTCGGTCCGGCAAAAGATTACGAATGCCATTGTGGCAAATACAAAAAGATTCGTTATCAAGGCATCACCTGCGAAAAATGTGGTGTCGAAGTCATTTCCAAAGAATGGAGAAGAGAGAGATTCGGGCACATTGAGCTCGTTTCTCCTTGCTCCCACATTTGGTATCTCAAAGGCATTCCTAGCCGTATGGGGCTTGTCCTTGATATGTCGCCAAAAGAGCTTGAGGAAATCATCTATTTCGCGGCTCACGTCGTTTTGAACCCAGGTCAATCTAGCGTTCTCAAATACAAGCAATTCCTCGATGAGAAGAATGCTCGTGTCGTCTTTGTCGATGCGATTAACGCCCTTAAGCCTGAGATTCCAGCGGAATCGGCGGACGCATTGCTTGCCGATGAGCTCATCGCTAAAATGCAGAATCCGAATGAGACGTTCGATTTCTTCACCAATGCGAATTTCATCTACAAATATACCGGTGCCGAATTCGGCGAAGGTGCTGCGGCCATTAAACGTCTTCTCCAAGAAGTTGATTTGGACAAAGAATTCAAAGAAATCAGTGCTGAAATCGGTGACTTGAATGGCCAACGCCGTCTGAAACTCACAAAGAGACTTGAAGTCATTCAAGCATTCCGCGATAGCAATCAAAAGCCAGAATGGATGGTGCTTGATGTCATTCCTGTCATCCCGCCAGATCTCCGTCCGATGCTTCAGCTCGATGGCGGACGTTTTGCGGCGAGTGACCTTAACGATTTATATCGCCGTGTCATTTCCCGTAACACCCGTTTGAAGAAACTTATCGATATGAATGCCCCATACGTCATTCTCATGAACGAGAAACGTATGCTTCAAGAAGCGGTTGACGCTCTTATCGATAATGGTCGCCGTTCTAAACCTGTCACCGGTCCGAATGGCCGTGCGCTTAAATCCTTATCCAGTGGATTAAAAGGAAAACAAGGACGCTTCCGTCAGAACTTGCTCGGAAAACGTGTTGATTATAGTGGTCGTTCCGTTATCGCGGTTGGGCCAGACCTCAAGATGTATCAATGTGGTCTCCCTCGCGAGATGGCGATTCAGCTTCTCCGCCCATTCATCGCCGCGATTCTCATCAAACGTGGCTATGTGAGCGCGCATAAACAAGCGGACAAAATCATCGACCGTTACGATTCTGTCGTTTACGACATTGTTGAAGAAATCATTGGGCAGCATCCAGTGCTTCTCAACCGCGCCCCAACGCTTCATAGACTTGGCATCCAAGCCTTCCAGCCGAAGCTTGTTGATGGCCACGCAATCCGTCTTCACCCACTCGTTTGCCCGGGCTTCAACGCCGACTTCGATGGTGACCAGATGGCTGTTCACGTCCCTCTTGGGAAAGCTGCGCAAGAAGAAGCCCTCGATTTGATGCTTGCTAGCAACAACATCCTCGGCCCGAAAGATGGTAAGCCAATTGTCATTCCTTCTCAGGATATGATTGTTGGTAACTACTGGCTCACCCTTGAAGAGACGAAAGAAGATTATTTGGCGCGTGTTGCCAAACTCCGTTCCATCAAAATCTACGATTCTAATGCGTTAGAGAAGACCGCGAACGAAGAACAAGCACGCGAATATGAGCGTTTTGCTGAGATGGAAGGAACTGTTTTCTCTTCCGTCGCTGAAGTGATTCACGCTTACGAGACCCATGTAATCGGTCTCCACGACCGCATCGCGATCCGTAGTGAATCTCTCCACAAGACCTTTGCGCCAGAAAATGATCCAGACAACATTGCCGGTTATGGTCTTCCTTTCTATGCAAAAGGAAAATACATGCTCACATCCGTTGGTAAGGTCATCTTCAATGAGATTTTCCCAGACGATTTCCGCTACATCAATAGTGATCCGAAAGCGGATATTGACGAAATCAAGAGTTGGTTCGTACCAAAAGGAACCGATATCAAAGAGGCCATTCATGCCCACAAAGTCAACCTTCCTATCAATAAGAAGAGACTTGGCACCCTTATCGATATCGTCTTCCACAAATACGATATGAATAACCCAGCTCGTGTGGAGGGCACTCCATCTAAGACGAGTGCGATTCTCGATAAAATCAAGGATCAAGGATTCGAATATTCAACTGTTTCTGCCGTCACTGTCGCTGGTAGCGATATCACCCCAGTCTCTGGCAAATACGAAATCGTGAATAAAGGCTATGAGAAAGTCGACCAAATCACCGACTTATATCGCGAAGGCTTTATGTCCGACAAAGAACGTCATAACCAAGTGGTTGCCGTTTGGAACAAAGTCACGGATGAAGTCACGGAAAAAGTTAAGGAAGCCATTTCAAGCGATAAGCGTAACCCGCTTGTCGTCATGGCGGATTCTGGTGCTCGTGGTAATATCGGTAACTTCGCTCAGTTAATCGGTATGAAGGGTCTTGTCATGAACCCAAAGAATGAAGCGATTGAGCTTCCTGTTGTCTCTGGGTATCGTGAAGGTCTTACCGTCGGTGAGTTCTTCATTAATACACACGGTGCCCGTAAAGGTGGTGCCGATACCGCGCTTAAGACCGCTGACTCTGGCTATCTTACCCGTCGACTCGTTGACGTCGCCCAAGACGTCATCGTTCGCGAAGAGGATTGCCACTGCGATCACGGCTTCCTTGTGCGTGAGATTCGCGATACCGCCCGTGATCTTGTCATCGTGAAGCTCGAAGACCGCTTAACAGGCCGCTTCGCGATGCATGACATCTTTGATGAAGATGGAAATCTCTTAGTCAAAGGCAATACGATGATTAGCGATGAGCAAGCGAAAGCCATCGTTAAAGCAGGTATCAAAGAAGTGGAAATCCGTTCCATCTTCACTTGTGAAACGAAGAACGGCGTTTGCCAGCACTGCTATGGCCGCAATATGGCGACAGGACGTCTTGTTGAGGTTGGCGATGCAGTCGGTATCATGGCCGCTCAATCCATCGGTGAACCAGGCACTCAGCTTACCCTCCGTGTCTTCCACGCTGGTGGTGTTGCCGGAAACGACATCACGCAAGGTTTGCCTCGTGTTCAAGAACTTGTGGAAGCCCGTAACCCGAAAGGCGAGGCTCTTATCAGTGAAATTGATGGAACTGTCACTTCGATTGAAAACGTCGAAGGCGGTCGTTATAACGTCACGATTACAAGTTCCAGTTCTTCTACTATAGAACAACCAGAAGGCCCAGAGGTGAAGAGTTATCTCACCGCTTATGGCGTGCGCTTACGCGTCAAGAAGGGCGATCACGTCGAAGCAGGTGGAAAGATCACCGAAGGCGCGGTCAATCCAAAGCAACTACTCGAAGTCGCAGACGTCGAGAAAGTCGAAGTCTATATGATCAAGGAAATTCAAAAAGTCTATGCCGCACAAGGTATCGGAATTTCGGATAAACACCTTGAAATCATCATCCGTCAAATGCTTCGTAAACTCGTTGTTATTGATGGCGGAGACACCAACTTGCTCCCAGGAACGCGCGTCGATATGGACCGTTTCACCACCGAGAACCAGAAGGCTCTTGAAGAAGGAAAACGTCCGGCCGTCGCTCATCCGCTTGTCCTTGGAATCACCAAAGCCGCTCTCGAGACCGAATCGTTCTTAAGCGCTGCTTCCTTCCAAGAAACAACCCGTGTCTTGACCGATGCTGCGATTAAAGCCAAGAGAGATTCGCTCCATGGCTTAAAAGAGAACGTCATCACCGGAAAACTCATCCCAGCGGGAACCGGACGCTTAACGAGCACTGAAGAAGTCGTTCGTTTGGCTAACTTCTCCGTTACGGAAAAGATGAAGGAAGTTCGTGCTACCTATATTGAGGCCCACGACCGTCCAGAAGAAGCTTCGACCACCGAAGATGAGGATCAAAGTCCCGACGTCGCTAGCGAAGAATAATCACAAGAAAGAATGAGCCGCGGCAATCGTCGCGGCTTTTCTTTTGCATATCATAAACAACTTGTGCGCATAAATTGAGCAAACAAGTTTTAAGAGGATGAATAAGCTCTTTGAGATTCGGCTGCGAATTTTAGCGATTGCCTTTTTTGAATCCTCTTTTATCATTATCTATATGAAAAAGTGCAAGAACTGTGGGACTATCGTCC
>DBJG01000024.1:8842-9448 GCA_002296455.1 Caryophanales bacterium UBA782
TTATAAGTGTGGCGCGTCTAGTTTCGTGGAAGAAGACGATGTTTCACTAAGTGATTATGGGGCAAGTGACCCATATCATAGCGTTTCTAATGAAAATGAGGATTCTTCTCCCAAAGAGGAAGACGCGAATCAGGTGACAACGGAAGAGAATAATCAAAATTGCTCTTCATCCGTCACAAGCGACAATTCTTCTTATCACACGTTTGCGATTCTTTCGGTTGTCTTTGGCGCTTTGGGCGGACTTCTTGGCTTGATTTTCGGCATTATTGTTTTATCTGGAACGAAAGATAAGGCCGATCGAAAGAAAGCCATCATCGGTATCGCTTTGTTTTCAATGTGGATGATTGTCACGCTTATCATCACTGCCTTGAATTTATCGCGCCTCTTTTTCTGAAAATATCCAAAAAAATAGAAAAGAGGGAAAATCCCCCTCTTTTGAAGTCCACTTTACCGTGTGTGTCAAAAGTGAAAAAGTTTCGGTAATTTCTTTATTGACAGGCTATTTTCTTGCGCGTAATATCTCCCTTGCGCGCGTTTATATGCACTTTTGGGTATGAACGCGAAAAGAAGAATAGGAGAAAAAGTATGCCTACAATCAATCAGTTA
>DBJG01000002.1 GCA_002296455.1 Caryophanales bacterium UBA782
ACCCCAAGAAAATGATGGATCATAGTCGCATTTAAATGTGAAAGAAAAATGCTTTTCGCTTCCCCCATCATTCGTCGCAATTCCGCCTCCAAGCCCTTTTTCGGAAATAAGATCAAACACAAAAGAACCGGCAAAGTCATCATCAATGGCGAAAGAGTGGGAAAAATAGAATACGTCATCCGAAAATGTGAACCCAATTAATTCGTCTTTCTGTTGCTCTTCCGACAAACGATAATAATTATCTTTCGTCCATTGTAAAAACTCTTGACGCTCTTCCTTTTTATAATCCGTTAATCCGCTCGAACTCTTTTGCTCGTCACTAGACAAGGACGTAGAAGAAAAACCTGCGTTAGACGAGCAGCCAATAAGTGCAAGCGTTGATAGCATTACGATTACTAGTTTGTGTTTCATCATGAAATAATCTCCTTATAAATATTTACAATTAATGAGGTACTTCGGCAAAAATAGCTGAGTCCAAAGTTTTGCTTCCCGGTTGTTGGACTAGCAAGCGGAATGTAAACACTAGAAACAATTCCTAAAAGAACAGCGCGTTTGACAACTTGGCCATTTTGAACTGCTGTCGTCTTTAAATACAATGGACCACCAGAATTGCCACCAGAAATAACAATATCGGAAGAGGAAATGTGATTACCTACGATTGCCACATCATTTTCTTCCGGAACAGTTGCCCAAAGAGAGTAGTTGTATGAAGTGGAAGAAGTTTTGACTAAAGCAGGGTAACCAGCGCACCTAGCGAATGGATAAGAAGCGGAAGAGGAGAAATTCGAAATTCCCATGTATGAATGCTCTCGAGACCCTATGCTTTGAGGTTCGGTAAGACATATCGACCAATCATAATTTGCACATGCGCTCGTGCTGTGATCCTTGTCAGAAAACTGCAACACATAGCTTACAGAAGAATAGACATCAACAGTCTTATACAAGCCATAATAATCGTACGAGTGACCTGAGTAGTCATTTCGCCCTGGGTAGAAATATAGTTCTTTGTTCATGCCTGTAGAAACGGTTCTCGTACTTCCAGAGATTGTTTCACTTTTTGATGGATACATAGAGTGTGCACAAGAAACAACTGCTGTTTCAGAGACGAACGTTCCACTAAATCGAAAATAACCATTTTGATATCCATCATTAGCAGAATTATAGACGGCTGTATTTCTACCATAGGCAATTGCGTTATATTCATCATAGCCAGTATCGACCACAAGTCTCCTATTATCTTCGATTGAATATTCACTTGGAGAATAGAAATAGGTGTTTGAACTGAGAGCATCAAGATATTGAGCGGTTCCATAGTTTTTGATAGATGAATTTGTACCAGTGCTGCTATCTTCACTCACGTCAAAATATAAGACTTCGTAATGATAACCAAGATTGCTTGAAGAATCGAAAGTCTGATGCATCACATATTTTTGATGATTTGTAAGTGATTCAGTCGATAGCTTGTTTAGACAAAGAGAATAGTTAGTCGGAGATCCGATGCTATATGGTGATAACTCGATAATGTAATCTGCATTTGTCTCGAAAAGATAGCAATCTTTTGCGTCTAGAATATGAGGATAAGACACTAAATAATCAGAATCGGAAAAATAATTACTATAAAAAATTCTTATGCTGGCATCCGATCCAGAATAATTGAGATTAGCATAGATTCTTTCCTGATTATGATAGCTAAAATACTGACGTTCTCTTGGGTAATGGAATGTTGAAGAAATTCGCTGTCCCTTATTTATCGTCCCTGAAATAGTTCCTGTAAATGGTGTGGTTGGCGGTGCGGCGTTTGCTTGCAAACCAGCATCTTGATTGGACTTGCCACACTCTGATGTAGAAGTACTAAAGTATCCAGACTTTCCGCAATCGTCTCGCGCGATTTTTGTCACGCTAAGGGAAACAGGGAGCAAGGACAGCATGAGGAGGATTCGGAAGATAAGCCTTCGCGAAAGAGAATGATTCTTCATAATTTTCCCCTGAATATGTTTTTATTGGA
This sequence comes from Caryophanales bacterium UBA782, assembly GCA_002296455.1. Classification (GTDB taxonomy): domain Bacteria; phylum Bacillota_I; class Bacilli_A; order RFN20; family CAG-826; genus UBA4951. The sequence continues at coordinate 2,006 of DBJG01000002.1, forward strand.
AACAAAAAAACTATCACTGTCAATAGTGTCTTTTTAATCCTTTGTCACCATCGGAAAAATAAATGAAAAACACCAATCAAAACCTTTCATTTAATTTAAACAAATTTGAAAAAATGTAATGAAAAAAACGCAAATCTATTTTACAAATTTATCCGCTCCAGTAAGCTCTAAAAAGCGAGGGAGTCTTTCACACCAATCGCAAAAAACATGCCATTCCTTTAATTTGTGATGGCGACGCTGGATATACATCGTTTTCAATTGCTGGTAATTCGTGACCATGGTAGCGCCCAAGCAGAATCCCTCTGGAAGCGAGGCAACAAGGATCCTCCACTTCTTCTTTTGCTCTTCGGCGTGGCTCTCGTCCGATGGGATCGCGTTGTATTCATCGATGAGCTCTTTCATTCTTTTTAAAATCAAAGAATCGGTTTCCTCTACGCACTGGGCCTCTACGTCGAATTTTAACAAGCAGTGCATTGTCGATTCGCTGCTCACAAAGTCAAACCAATGGTAACGCTGGGCTTCTTTCCACCAATAAAGAGGGGCAATCACATCAAGCTGAACCGTGATTCCTTTTAAGAAATTATCGTGACCCAAACCATTTTGGCATGAGCCTAATTTTGCTGCGCGCAAAAAATCCTTTTCATTCGCTTCGCTCGTATCTAATCGAATGCGCATCGGATTGCCGCTTGCCTTAACGGCACGCTCAAGGCCGTACACGTATTCATTTCCGACGTAATAATTCATTCTTGGTAGCCTCCAATAAATTTTCTAATAAAGCGAGCCTCGTCAATAAACCAACGCCGCCTGGAACTGGTGTTTGCATTTTTACAGGCAAAGAAGGAACAAAGTCGCCGTGTAACTTCCCATTTTCATCGCGATTAATCCCCACATCCACAAGAATCGCATCTTTTTTGAATTCATAACTCTCATTCAAATAGCCCATTTTTCCAATCGCGGATACGACTAAATCTGCATGCTTAAGATAAAATTTTCGATCTTCATCGCTGGTTTTGCTATGAAGCACCGTAACGTCGCAGTCCAAGGATAAAAGAAGCCTTGCCATAGGGATACCAACGATTTGACTACGTCCAAGGACGACTGCGTTTTTTCCAGCAAACAAAAACCCCTCTTCTTGAAGGTAACTCACGATTCCTTTCGGCGTGCATGGGATGAAATGACTATTTAGCACAAAACCATCAACATCCTTTTCTGGTGCGATTGTGTCATTAATCGCTTTGGTGGATATGCCTTTAGGCAGAGGAAGCTGAACGAGGATGCCATCGATTTCCTTATCCAGATTTTTTTCTCGAATCAACGACAAGAGCCCCGCCTCACTGGTATCGCTCGGCAAAACAATGACGTCGCAATAAAAGCCGACTTCCATAGCGTCTTTGCTTTTCCCTTTGACATACGCTTCACTCGCGGGATCATCTCCAACGCGAATAATGCAAAGATGCGGAACCCTTGGTAAAGACTTCAATTCGTCTCGTAGTTCTTGTTTTCGCTTTGCCACAAATTCTTTGATTGTCATAAGTTCCATAAGGCTAGCACAAATTAAGAGGCCTTTCACGAAGGAAAGCGTCTGTTTTATCAACGAAAAAGGAACTCGTTTTAGTTAAGGGGGGATGAAATATTAGTTGTTATCAATCTTAAAGCCACGGGATAGCTGAATCTTGTTCAAGAAAGAAACCAAAGAGAAAAAAGTAGGTTTCTTTTTATTTCTTTTTTCCGCCTCTTGCCGAATGAAATACTGCCCCCTTTGCTTAATCCCCTCTAAACGATTATCGCAAAACACGTATCGCGAAAACTCCTTGCCATATTCATACCCATCACGATACATTTCCGTTAAATTCTTCTTCGAGAGAGCAAAACTCGAAACAGATTCCCGGCATCGTGTCGTCACATCAATATCGATTACAAAATGGTTTTTCTCCAAAAGCATCTTTGGAGGGAGATAGGAAGCATAGCAATGCAAAATAATAATGATATCCTCATTGTGAGCCAAAAAAGGGAACACGGGAATATTATCTGTTGCTCCCCCATCAATATAAATGCGATTAAACTCTTTTTTATATAGGCCATTCACGACAGGGAACGCCATCGATAGATTCAACACCTTTTTTAACTCATCAAAATCGCTATTTGAATCAAAATAGAAATAATGCGTGGACAAATTGTTCATGCAAGTACCAGTTAAATAAAATGGTATCTCTATTTTATTATTTAACGAAAGCATCTCGTCGACGATTGAATCGACCAAATGGTTCTTTAAGGATAATTTCAATTTACGCAAATTCAAATAATCCGACGTTTGATAAAGGCGCTCCAAATACCCCATGTTATTCGTAGAAAGGCCGAATGCATTGAGCGCTCCAATGGAAGAAGCCGAAATCATGTCGATTTCTTCTCTTTTGACTCCTTCAAGTAGCCCTTTTAAAAAACCTTCTTGGGCCGCTCCACGAGCAAACCCACCGCTTAGCACCAAACCGATTTTCATATTTATCCTTGAGCGGTAAACTTCGATTTGATTTTGATATAGCTGAAAACGGCACTATTGAACGAAACTAGTAAAACGAATGCAAAACTCAATATGCAAACAAGTCTCGTTGCCATATCGTCTCCTAATTGGAAAGTGTTTGTCAAAGCGAAAGCGAAAAGCACCGAGGACAAAGTAATAGTGAAGCAAGAACAAAAGACGGAAGAGAGCATATTGTATTTCTTTTCCGCAAACGTTTTGATCGACCGAACAAGGGTAATGACAAACACGCCGATCGGATACAAAAAGCCCAATACAAATACATAAGAAGGGTAATTGAGCAATTTTTGATTTTGATAAGAAATCAAAATGATTCCGCCCAAAAATAGCACGTAAAGAAACGTTTTCAAAAAAGAGATTCCAGAACTTATAGAGGCGCCAGAAACAATCCCGTTAAAAATTAGTAAAAACGCAAAAATGCCAGCGAAAGCCCATGGTGTCAAATGATAATTGAGTGACAAGTTAATACTCAAAATCAAGTCAACCACCGCAATGATAATAAATATATTAATCAATACCAAATTGATAATCTGTCTAGGCGAAATCTCTAGCCAATCAAAAAGAAAGAGCTTTTGGTTCAATTTCTCGCTCGTTTCATATTCCGTCCCACAATAAGGGCATTTGGATTCTTTCCCTTTTGTAATGAAACCACATTTTTTGCAATACATATTAATAGCCTACAAAATAGCGAATTCTTCGCTTCATTTCTATTGAAATTTTTTGCGAAGAATTCGCATGTTTTAATAAAGCGCGTTTACTATTCGCTTTTAGTGCCGCTGTTGTCAACGTTTACAACGACGTCTGGATTTGAAGTACTTCCTTTTGAAACGCCATATTTCGCTTGGAATTCAGCGTCACTTTCACAAAGATAAATAAGCCCTTCAACG
>DBJG01000033.1 GCA_002296455.1 Caryophanales bacterium UBA782
AAAAAAGATTCGATAGGGAGAGGGTAAAGAAGATTCGCAATATCACGTCTTCTGCAAATCGTGATACCCATCGGTTTTTTGAGGTCGCTGGCCATCTTCGCCAAAAATTTGGTCGGAGCAATTCCAATGGAGCACTTGAGTTCTAGCTCTGAAAAAATCTCATTTTGAAGATTCTTTAAATACGCAACAGGGTCGCTTTCTTTAGACAAAATCTCCGTCATGTCTACGTATCCTTCATCGATGCTTGCAGGTTCCACCAATGGCGTTAATCGCTTTAAAAGAGTGAAAAAAGAATTTGAAAGCATTTCATAATAAGCGAAATCGCACGGAACAATAATCAAAGACGGACATTTCTCTAGTGCCTCAAACGTTGGCATGGCGCTATGAACGCCATATTTCCTCGCTTCGTAATTCGCCGTGGAGACAACGCCGCGCCTTCCAGGGTGGCCGACGATAATCGGTTTTCCTCTAAGTGAGGGATTGCGCGCTTCCTCAGCAGTTGCGAAGAAGGCGTTTAAATCAATATGCATGATAATCTTCGCCATATGGAAAGTCTATTCCAGCATCTAGATTATGTTAAGTAAAATATAGTCAATCTTTATTCTTTCGTAGGTCGCTGAGAATCTTATCGAAAACTTGATCAACGAGTAAACCATGTTCAGAAAGTTGCTCTTGGACGCTCGCATGATCAATAAACGAACAAGGCAAAGCGAAAGCCGAGACTTTTCCATGATATCCACATTCCATAAGCGCGCATAAAACGGTTTCAGCAAAGCCGTTTTTTGTCCCATACGGATCGTAAATAACAATATATCCGCTCGAAAGTAACTGAGATAAGGCATTGTAATCGATGGGATTTAAAAATATCGCGTCAATGATGCCAACGCCCAAATCTTTGAGCTTATCGTAAAGAAGGAAACCCAATGGGCCGACGGTAATAACATTAATTCCTCCAGGGAGAATCGGTTTTCTAATGATCCATTTTCCAAACGAAATCTCGCTTTCGTTAAAATTTCTTTCCTGTTCACTCATCATCTCATGAGGATAGCGAATCGCGAAGATACCATGTCCTTTTTTGAGTGATTCCTCAAGAAGAGCACGCGCAGTTTCGAAGGTGCTTGGCATCGTAAGCGTAAGTCCAGGAATGCTTTTTAGGAAAGCCTCATCATAAATACCTTGGTGTGTGGATCCGTTTTTACCAACGAGTCCAGCACGGTCGATGAGAAGTGTCATGTCCGTATTCATTCGCGCACAATCATGGAGGAGTTCGTCGTAAGCACGTTGTAAAAACGTCGAATAAATCGTGACAATTGGATGAAGGCCAGCGATAGACATCGCTCCCGATAAAGTGAGTGCGTGTTCCTCAGCGATGCCAACGTCCAAAGAGCGAAGTGGAAAATCATCAAAGCAAGCTTCAAGACCGCTCCCACGGATCATTGCTGGGACGATGAGCTCACAATTTTTGTGGATACCCATTTCATGATGAACAAGGTCGCCCATATGATGACTCCAAGAATTTAAGCCATCGTGAAGATTTAACGGTTTGCCTGTCGCAATATCGAAAGGGGTAACACCATGCCAATACCCAAGCTTATCGTTTTCCGCTGGTTCGTATCCTTTTCCTTTTTTCGTTCTTACGTGAATAATTGTAGATTTTGTCGTATTTTTCGCTTCTTTAAACGCGCGTTCTAACGCTTTGATGCTATGCCCATCTATTGGGCCAATATAGGTAAAACCCATATTGTCGAAAATGGTATTCGGAACAAAAGCACTTTTGAATTTGGATTTGATAAATCGCCAAACAGAACTAATCCGTTTTCCCGCTCCAGTCTTCGAAATCATGGATTTACGGAAGCTGCGTTTAATATCGTTATATAAACGATTTACCGATACTTTTCGGAACATTTTTCCCAAAGCACCCGTAGGAGAGGAAATACTCATTCCATTATCGTTCAAGACAATAATGACTTTGTGGCTACGGCATCCAATATCATTTAATGCTTCGAAAGCCAGCCCGTTTACCAAACTCGCATCGCCGATAACACCGATGATGTTATAATCTCTGCAAAATAAGTCACGGGCAATTGCGAACCCCTCGATTGCACTTAGGGAAGTTGAACTATGCCCGGCTTCATAAGCATCATAGGGAGATTCCGACATTTTTTGAAAGCCAGACACACACCCTTTTTCATTTAGATGATGTAGCGAGCGGCCAGTTAAAATCTTATAGGTGTAGCACTGGTGTCCAACGTCAAAGACGACTTTATCTTTTGAAAAGTCGAAAGAGCGACATAATGCGACCGTCAATTCGACGACTCCGAGGTTGCTCGATAGGTGCCCACCGTAAATTGACGTTTCCAAAATAATCTCACGCCGAATATCGTAGCAAAGCATCTCCAATTGTTTGTAATTCAATGTTTTTACAAAATTTGGGTCTTTAATTGAATTAATATCGATTCTATCTAAACTTTTTTTCATCGTGAAACAACTATAAAACTACTAAATAACAACTATCTATTTATCGATGGTTTCATACTTTCCAATCTTTTTCTTTGCTTCTTCGAGGGTTGAATTAAGCTCTTTAATTAGCTTTTTTCCTTCCTCAAAAAGAGAAACGGATTCTTCCAGAGAAAGATTTCCGCTTTCGATTTTTGCAACAATCTCTTCTAAGTGGCTTAACTTGTCGGCAAACTTCATTTCCTTTTCTTCACTCATGTCCGATCTCCTCTACTATTGATGAAATTATACCATCCTTTAATGTGGTCTTTAAACGCTGCCCTTTTTTGAGAGCCTTTGTTGATTTTAGGATTTCACCATTTTCGTCTTTTACGATTGAATAACCTCTTTGTAAAATCGAATATGGGCTAATAGCAAATAAATGTTTCCCTAAAGAACAGACTTTCTCGTTTTTTGTGCTTAAGAAGCTCTTCATGGATACGTCTAGCCTTTCGTCTAGTGAATTGATGTTCTTCAAAAACGGCTCGTAAAGATCTTCGGCGCGTGAGAAAAAGGAGCGGCTCGATAATAGGCGAAATTTATCTTCATATCCTGAAATCATCCGCTTCATCGAAGAAAAAATCCTACTTTCAGAATCTGCGATGAAGGCAAAAATGTCTTCTTGATTAGGAGTAGCCGCTTCTGCTGCACCAGTCGGCGTTGAAACGCGCAAATCACTTACGTAATCGATAAGAGTCACATCAATTTCGTGTCCGACAGCGGATATAACAGGCATTTTACTTCGAGCAACGTTGCGAACGAGAGTCTCATCATTAAATGCGCTCAAGTCTTCGTTGGAACCTCCGCCTCTCGCAATGATGAGCGTATCCAATTCATAATCTTGGCACCGTTTAAAAGCTTTCAATAAAGAAGAGGGAGCCTCACTCCCTTGAACAAGACTTGGAAAAAAAAGAATATCCGCATAAGGCCACCTTCGGCCAATGTTTTTTATCAAATCGCTTAATGCTGCACTATCTCTTGCGCAGATAATGCCAATGGTTTTCGGAAAAGAAGGAATCGGCCTTTTTCTACTTTCATCGAAAAGTCCTTCACTCGCTAATTTCTTTTTCAGTTGTTCCAGTCGCAATAAAGCGTCTCCTTGTCCAGCTGGAAGCATTGTTTTCGCGATGAAAGAATATCTTCCTCTTGCGACATAGACGTTGATTCTTCCTTCCAAATCGACCAAATCTCCAACTTTTGGGTGGAAAGATAAATTGGCATATGAAGAATTCCACATAATGCAACTTAAAATGCTACGATCATCTTTGATATCGAAATATGTGGCGGTCGGATAAACTTTGAAAGAGGATATTTCGCCACGGATTCTTAGCCAATATGCCATCGTTCCTTCGAGAACACTTTTGACAAGCTCATTCGTTTCCGTGACGGATAAATAATTCTTTTCAGTCTGATTCACGTGTGAGCACCTTATCTAATATCGCATTAACGAAACGATAATCTTTTGGATCGATGTAGTTTTTAGCAAGGGTGACGGCCACGTTGATGACAACGCCTTTATCAACAGTCTGATCCACATAAAAATAATGGGACAACGATAGAAGCAGAATCGCTTGTTCCACGCGATTCAAACGAGAAAACGTCCATTTAACCATGTTTTTTTCTAGAAGAGAGACTTCTTCGGAATAATGACGAATGGTTGCCAAAACGATTTGTTTCACATAAACAGGAGATTCTTCGTAAGGAACATCGCACAGTCCGCTCACAATCGATTCGACATCGATCTCTTCGCCCATATCAAGATAAGTCAGGACGTCATAGAGAGCGTTCATTGCGATAAGCTGCTGTTGATTACGGGATGGGTTTGAATTTGACATAGAACAATGCTTCCTTACTAAAACTAAGCGGGATGATTTTACCATAGGAAGAGGACTCTTTGGGATAAGAAAAGATTGAAAGTGCTTTAGCAAACAAAAAGAGCCCATTTCATCGGGCTCTTGGGTGCTTCAAAAGGCAAATTTCATCCGCGAATGCCATTCACATTGATTTCAACGTTGAAAGGCACGGTCTCGCACATCATCTGAATCGAACTAGAGACGTTATCGCTAATCGCATCGCAAACTTGCTTAACATTCACACCTTTTTTCAAAATCACATCAAGTTTGATGTCAACCTTGCCGTTTTTTCGAATGATTGCATGAACGGGCTTGGAAAGCTCAATGATAGAGACTTTTTTCTTCTTGCTCGTATCGATAGAAGCGCCATTGACTTGGTTACAAGCATTCATCGCAATCGTTTCGAAAGCACGATGCGAAATACCCATATCTCCTAATTTCTGGTAATTGTTGATTTCAACATATCCGCTTCTCATATTTTTACCTTCTAACCTTAGAAAATATCGCTTATTTTATAAGAGAACGCAAGTAATTCGCAAAAGATTCTTTGTCAAAGCCGTAAAGTGGCAATGAATCGTTACTTGGGGCACTCGTGCCAAAATCTTTCATTCCGTAGACATGCTCGCAATATTTATAATAGCTTGTCCCGGTCGCCATTTCGAGTCCGACTCGTTTCCCACGTGGCAAGGAAAGAACCGATTTTTTGTAGGATTCGCTTTGATTCTCAAAAAGGTCGAAAGAAGGAATGCTCACGACATTCACATTGATTCCTTCTTTAGCTAAGATTTCGCTTGCGTCCATCGCCAAAGAAACCTCAGACCCAGAAGCGAGCACTTCAAGTTCCGCATCATTGTCTTTCTTCACAAAATAAGCGCCGCGATTTAGTCCTTCTTCGCTAGAAGCATCCAATAAAGGAAGGTCTTGACGACTCAAAATAAGGCACGTAGGCGTGTCTACACTTTTTAAAGCAACGTTCCAAGCGGCATAAGTCTCTCGAGCGTCGGCTGGACGAATGACGTGGAGATGAGGCTGAGCGCGTAGGGATTCAAGCTGTTCGACTGGTTCATGGGTAGGCCCATCTTCTCCAACCGCGAGAGAATCATGAGTCAAAACATAGATTGCAGGCAATCTTTCTAAGCTCGACATGCGGACGGCCGCTCTCATATAATCCACGAAAACGAAGAAGCTACCGACATAAGTGCGAAGCCCTCCATGAAGCAGCATTCCGTTTTGAATGCTTGCCATTTCAAACTCGCGGATGCCGAAATTGATGTTTCGTGCTTCACGATGAGCTGGTTGGAAACCAGGATCACCAGGAATGGATGTTTTCGTGCTACCCGCAACATCGGCGCTTCCGCCAATCAAGAACGGAATTTGCTTATTCGCGGCAACGACGATATGACCGCTTGTCACCCGGGTTGCTTCTTTTTTCAGTTCATTTGGCGCTACGATCAAAGAATCACGAAGATCGCCTTTGAGTGCTTTTAAGAAGCGGGCGTATTCTTCAGGATATTCATCGCGGTAAGCACGTAAATCCTTCCGGTATTTACGCGAAGCTCTCTTCCCTCTCTTCCCTAATGTTTCCTCTAAACGAGCATAAACACGTTCATCGACTTCGAATGGAGGAAGTGTGTAAG
>DBJG01000050.1 GCA_002296455.1 Caryophanales bacterium UBA782
ATTGAACCTCTCCACGTTCTTTACGTGTGGGAAAGACGAATGCCGTGCTTGGACGTTTAAAAACGGAATGCTTGCTCCGCAGTGCGCAGGTATCATCCATAGCGATTTCGAACGCGGGTTCATCAAAGCGGAAGTTTACGATTTTGATTCTCTAAAAAAATACGGGAGTGAAGAGGCCGTGAAAGAAAACGGCAAATTGCGAAGCGAGGGAAAAGAATACGTGATGAAGGATGGCGACATCGTCTTCTTCCGTTTCAATGTTTGATATGGAGTATCGTATCGGACAAGGGGAAGATATCCATGTCTATGCCCCTCATCGAAAACTGATTCTTTGTGGAATCGAAATTCCTTATCCACTCGGCTTATTGGGTCATAGCGACGCGGATGTAGTACTTCACGCGGTGAGCGATTCGCTTCTAGGCGCATTAGCCCTTGGCGACATCGGCTTCTATTTTCCACCTTCTGATCCTTCTATTGAGGGAATTGATAGTGAAAAAATTGTTAAAAAATGTTTCTCTCTCATTCAAGAAAAAGGCTATTCGGTGAACAATATCGACATTATGATTTTCGTAGAGAAGCCGAAATTATCCCCCTACGTGAAAGCGATGCGCGAAAAGCTCTCCTCTTTGTTAAATATTGAGGTAGGGAGAGTTTCCATAAAATGCGGAACCAATGAAAAAATGGATGCGGTGGGAAGAGGGGAAGCAATTCGTTCCACCAGCGTCGTCTTATTGAAAAAGGAGTGAATTATGACGAGTGAACAAGAACTGCGGCTCGCTTTGCTTGAAGCGACCAAAAAAAGCGGACTCGAATTAAAAGAGAGTGATATTGTCATCGAGAATACAAAAGACCGTTCCCATGGTGATTATGCGACGAACCTTGCAATGCGTTTTGCTAGAGCGAGTGGCAAAAAACCGATTGAACTTGCCAAACTCATCGAAAGTAATTTCGCTTGCAAGGCATGCGAACGTTTGGAAATCGCTGGTCCTGGCTTTCTTAATTTCTTCATGAAACACGAATCCTTAGGAGAGGTCGTTTCCACGATTTTAGCGCAAGGAAAAGATTATGGTCGTGGTGCGCCAAACGGAATTAAAGTGGATGTGGAATACGTTTCCGCTAATCCGACAGGCGACCTCCATTTAGGGCACACAAGAGGTGCGGCTTTAGGCGACAGCACCGCGAATTTATACGCGTTTGCAGGCTATGCGGTGACAAGAGAATATTATCTCAACGACTGTGGGAACCAAGTTGCCCATTTGGGCCACTCATTGGGCATTCGTTATCGTGAACTTTTCGGAAAGACCGATGAAAAACTCGGTGATGATGATTACCATGGCAGTGATTTAATCGATATCGCTAAGTCCATTCAAGAAAAATATGGTGATCGTTATTTGACCGATAACGAAGAAAGCCGCAAGTTTTTCATTCGCTACGGCATCGATACGGAATTTGGGAAGATTCAAAAGGATTTAGCGGATTTCCGCGTCCATTTCGATAAAATCTCTTATGAATCGGACATTCGTAAGGGGACACGTATCGAAGACACAATCAAAGAGCTCGAAGAAAAAGGCTATGTTTATACCAAGGATGGTGCGAAATATCTTAAGACAACCGCTTTCTTAGACGACAAAGATCGCCCTATCGTGAAAAGTGACGGATCCTATACCTATTTCATGCCGGATATTTGCTATCACTACGACAAGATGAGCCGTGGTTTCTCTTTCCTTGTCGATATGCTTGGCGCCGATCACCATGGCTATATCAATCGCATGAAGAGTGCCCTCATGATGAAAGGATATAAAGAAGATTCGTTACGCTGCGAAATTTACCAAATCGTCCGCGTTTATAAAAACGGTGAGGAAGTCAAGATGAGCAAACGCACGGGAAAAGCCATCACGCATCGTGAACTCGTGAATGATTGCGGTGTGGACGCTGTCCGCTATTTCTTCAGTGAGAAAGCGGGAACGAGCCATCTCGATTTCAATTACGATTTGGCGACGAGTCAAAGCAAAGACAACCCCGTTTATTATGCTCAATATGCTCACGCTCGTTGCTTCTCACTATTGACTTTAGGGAACGATATCCCTCTTGACCCATCTTTAAAAGGACTAAAAGGGGACGCGAAAGAAAGCGAACTATTGAAACAACTTGCCGAATTCCCAAATTTGGTTCAAAGCGCTGCTTCCATCCGCGCGCCTTATAAAGTTGCTGGATATATTCAAAAATTAGCTGCTTTAATTCATGAATATTATGCGGCCACAAAGATTATTGACCGTAGCGATATGCTTGGAACGGGTGGTAGACTCGCCCTCATGAAAGCCGCAATGATCGTTTTGGAAAATAGCCTTGCTCTTCTCGGCGTCAGCGCTCCCGAAAAGATGTGAGGAAATCGGAAAAGAAAAAGAACGCAAATTTCACGATTTGCTAGTATGATATGTTTTGGTTCATTTGACGAATAGGAGAACGAATATGAGATTAGACAAAAGCATGATCGAAGAAGCTTATGAGATTCTTGAAAGCAACAAAGGCAGTTTGACCTTCAAGGAGCTCGCTGATAAAGTCGCGGAAGCCCTTGAAATGAGCGAAGAAGAAAAGAAAGCGCGTTTGGGCGCTTTGTACACTTCTTTGT
>DBJG01000060.1 GCA_002296455.1 Caryophanales bacterium UBA782
AAAGGATCGAGAGAATCAATTTTTGCGCGAAATAAAGAGCCGTCGATAATAAGTTCAATGTTCTCTCCTTTTTGGAGACGCAAAACAGAACGTAAATGATGGAGCGACTCCTCATCAAGAACGATTGTATCGTTTTCTTTCTTAGCAAAAAAACGATTCATCAGCGGAGAAACTCCCCGTTCGCGTCTTTTAGGCTATCACTATGAAGAAGGGCTAAAGAAAAACACGCGTAGAAAGCAAATAGAGCAAAAAAAGGAATCAAAAACGCCCAAGCATTCTTTAAACATGTAAAGAAGAAAAGAAATCCGATTCCGCAAATAGAAGCAATGCTGATACCTAAGCAAAGAAATGCTGTTTTGTATTTTCCGATATAAAAATACGGCACTCCAAACATACCCAGGCTCGCCATAAGTATCACCATCGTCTTTTTCGATTTGCTCTTATAGAGTTTGTATTCGTTACTCACAGGATCGACGAATTGAGTGATGTCTTTTGTACGGTAATCAGTTTGGATTGGATTGACCTCCCCGCAATAAGGGCAGATATCATGATCGAAGGATGATATATTACGATGACAGTTCTTGCATTGTGGCATACTTAAATAGTATAGCGAACTCCATTCCCTTTGGCACAAAGAAAAACAAGATTTTTTTGCATTCTTTCTTAATAGAAAAAAGGAAGGCGCATCGCCTTCCCCTTCGCTTTAATAATGCTTGCGGTCTTTATGCTTTAAATAATCATCATAGAGTTTCAAGCATTCTTCACGGTCGAGCTCATGACAATATTCTTTTTTATTCTCTGCTTTGCTCCGTTCATAAAAAGCCTCATCGCGAAAACCGATATTTCGCGTATCGACGATGTTGCATCCGTAATAGATTTTATCGATGTTGGCCCACAAAATCGCGCCAAGGCACATTGGACAAGGCTCCCCCGTCGTATAAATGACAGAGCCCGATAAATCAAATGAGCCGATGTTTTTGCAAGCATCATGAATCGCCATGATTTCACCATGACACGTCGGATCTTGCTTTTTAATTACTTCATTGTGCCCCTTACCGATAATCGCACCATCTTTTACAATAACAGAGCCAAACGGTCCACCTTCATTGCCGTCGATTCCTTTCTTGGCCTCTTCGATTGCAGCTTCCATAAAACGATTCATGGGGATACCTCCAAAATAGCCCAATAGTGTAGCAAAGAAAAGCCCTACAATCTATAGGGCTTTTATGCGAATTTTTTATTTTTTGAATCTCCCCCAACGGAAGCCTTTTTTCTTATTGCTTTCTTCCGCTTGGAATTGACGTAACAAGTCTTTTTGAGTATCTGATAGGTTCGTCGGTGTTTTCACTTTAATGTGTAGGAATTCGTTTCCTGGCTTTTGTGTTCGCAAGTCCTTGATCCCGCGGTCACGTAATTTCAATACGTCATCTGGCTGCGTGCCAGCTGGAATCGTGACGGTGACGGGTCCATAAACCGTATCAACGTCCACTTTCGCACCAAGGGCACAATCCACAAAAGATAACTCTAAGTCAAGATGAATATCATTGCCATCCCGTCTGAATTTTTCATGCGGTTGAATTTGGACTTCAACGTATAAGTCGCCGCTTGGTCCGCCGTTATAGCCTCTAGATCCTTTCCCCGCTACGCGGATTTGCTGACCGTTATTGATGCCAGCAGGAATATTCACTTCAAGGTCACGATGAATGCGGTTATAGCCAGCACCGCCGCAAGCATGGCACTTATTCTTCACAATCTTGCCGCTACCATGGCAGCGTGGGCAAGTCGATTGACCTTCCATCATGCCGAACAAAGTCTGTTGACGTGTTTTGACAACACCGCTCCCTCCGCAATCTGGACAAGTCACAAAGTCATTAGGGGTTTCCGCACCTGTCCCATGGCAGTTTTCACAAGGCTCATCGTAAGTAACAGGAATTGTGATTTTTCTTCCATTCACGGCGTCCATGAAGGAAATTTTAACGCGATAGAGAGCATCTTCCCCTTTTCTAGGGCCTCCTCCGCTATCTCTCGTTCTCCCTCCGCCCATTCCACCTCCGAAAAAGCTTTGGAAAATATCGTTGAGATCAACATCGCCGAATCCTTGCCCCGAGAATCCTCCACCAGCGAATGGATTGCCCGCTCCACCGGTTGAAGCGCCTTGCTCGAAAGCGGCAAAGCCGAATTGATCGTATTGTTTTCGCTTATTATCATCGTAAAGAACGTCATAAGCTTCTTGCACTTCTTTAAACTTTTCAGGTGCATCTGGCGAATGGTTTAAGTCTGGGTGATATTGTTTCGCGAGTTTTCGATATGCACTTTTAATTTCGTCTTTTGTCGCGTTTTTATTCACACCGAGAACTTCATAATAATCACGTTTTTCTTGTGCCATACGATTCTCCTTTCTTTACGTAGCAATAGGCGCCCCTTGTAAAAGAGGCGCCCATAAATTCGTTAGCGAGAGTGAAATTAGGCTTTCTTGTCGGTGAAATCCGCATCAACGACATCATCCGGGCCTTCGTTGCCCTCTTTCTTCTCACCGGCGCTCGTTTGAGACCCTGCCGCTTGAGCTTGAGAATATGCTTGAGCAGCCGCATCTTCAAGATGACCAACGATCTCACGAAGCTTATCGATATTATTTGCTTCAATCGCGCCTTGTGCCTCATCACGAAGCTTGGTGAGCTGATCTTTTTGCTCCGCGCTCATCTTGTCTCCATTTTCTTGAAGCGTTTGATTGATTTGATCGACATAGCTTTGCGCTTTGTTTTTGACTTCGATATCGCCTTTGCGTTTCTCATCCGCAGCTTTGTTTTCTTCAGCTTCACGGACCATGCGGTCAATGTCTTCTTTGGACAAACCGTTGCTTCCACTGATTGTGATGTCGCTAGCTTGGTTGGTATCCAAATCTTTGGCGCTCACTTTCACGATGCCGTTTACATCGATATTGAATGTGACTTCAATACGAGGCTGTCCACGGCGTGCTGGTTTAATGCCAGAAAGCTGGAAGTGGCCCAAAAGCTTATTGTCGTGAGCCATCGGTCTTTCGCCTTGGTAAACCATGATATCAACAGCCGGTTGATTGTCTTCTGCAGTGGAGAAGATTTGGCTCTTCGTTGTTGGAATTGTGGTGTTTCTTGGAATAAGAGGAGTCATCACGCCGCCAAGTGTTTCAATACCTAGAGTAAGTGGGGTGACATCGAGTAAGACAACGTCTTTGACATCGCCAGCGATAACCCCGCCTTGAATGGCAGCGCCGATAGAGACGGCTTCATCTGGGTTGACGCTCATATTTGGCTTATGGCCCGTGACCTTTTCAACCATTTCTTGAACAGCTGGCATACGGATGGATCCGCCAATGAGCAAGACGCTTCCTAAATCGTTATAAGAGAGTCCAGCATCTTTCATCGCTTTTTCCATCGGGGCTTTGCAGCGCTCAAGCAAATTGCGGGTTAAATCCTGGAATTTCGCTCTTGTGAGAACACCTTCGTAGCTGATAGGGCCATTCTTTCCCATGCCGATGAATGGAAGGGAAATCGTGGTCTCTAATGAACTAGAGAGTTCGATTTTGGCTTTTTCGGCCGCATCGAGGAAACGCTGCTGCGCCATTTTGTCGGTTAAATCAACGCCGGATTCAATTTGAATCTGAGCATGGATCCAATCAGCAACGGCTTTATCCCAGTCATCGCCACCAAGTTCTGTATCGCCACTTGTGCTAAGGACTTGGAAGGTGCCATCCCCAATATCAAGAATGGAAACATCGAATGTTCCACCGCCAAGATCAAACACAAGCACTTTCTCGCTCTTATTGCTATCTAAGCCGTAAGCCAAGCAAGAAGCAGTTGGCTCGTTAATAATACGAACAACATCAAGTCCTGCAATTGTACCAGCGTCTTTGGTTGCTTGGCGCTGCGCATCGTTGAAGTAAGCAGGAACGGTAATCACCGCTTTCTTTACTTCGTGGCCGATGGATTTTTCGGCATAGGATTTCATGTAAGCGAGCACTTTCGCACTGATTTCTTGTGGTGTGAAATCTTTATTGACGCAGTTAATGTGGAACTTATAAGAGGTGCCCATTTTACGTTTGGCGCTTCTTACTGTGTCAGGGTTCGTAATCATCTGACGCTTTGCCGCGTTGCCGACAATTTCTTCGCCGCTCCCTT
Organism: Caryophanales bacterium UBA782; assembly: GCA_002296455.1. Classification (GTDB taxonomy): domain Bacteria; phylum Bacillota_I; class Bacilli_A; order RFN20; family CAG-826; genus UBA4951. The sequence continues at coordinate 4,155 of DBJG01000060.1, forward strand.
TGAAAGCAACGACAGATGGGGTTGTGTTGGTTCCTTCAGGATTTGGAATTACTTTGACTTTTCCATCTTCCTGAACGTAACTAATAACGCTATTTGTAGTACCAAGGTCGATACCAACAATAATTTCCTTTGCCATAATGAATTTTCCTCCTTAGGCTTTGTTCGCCTCTTTTTCAACAGGTTCTTTGTCTTCTTTCTTTTCCGCCTTTTTCGTAACGGTTACCATGGCTGGGCGGATAAGCCGATCTTTTAGGTAGTAGCCTTTTTGATGAATGGCCGCTACTTTATTCGGCTCTTCATCACTATCAACCGTGTCAATCGCGTGCATGAACTTTTCATCGAATTTGTCTCCGACTTTCACGCTCGCTTCTTTCACGCCTTCATTGACGAGAGCGTTCACGAGCTGATTGTAGATGTAAGAGAAACCAACTTGGTAATTCTTTGCTTCCTCACTATTGGTTTTAGCACCAAGAGCGATATAGAAGTTATCGAGGACAGGAATGATTTCATCTAGGAACCCTTCGGCTCGATATTTAATGGCTTCCGCATGGTCTTTTTCCAAGTCTTTTCGTAGATTGGCAAGATCAGCATAAGCCTTGTAATATTCGTTTTTCCAATGGGCGCTTTCCTCTTCCGCTTTTTTCAAAGCTTCTTGCAAGGACTCTTCCTCGCTTTGTTGGTGGGCGTCATTGTCTTTTACTTCTTCTTTGTGGTCGGCGAACTCTTCTTCGTCTCTCTTTTTGTCTTCTTTGGACATGATGCATCTCCTTTCTTGTCGGTAGCGAAGTACTCATCAATCGCGTCGGCGAAGTATTTCACCGTCGCCATGACTTTCTCATAATCCATCCGGGTCGGGCCTAGAACCGTAAGCGATGGGTTTCCTGGGAGTTTTAATCCACAGCTAACCACCGCAACATCTCCGATTCCATCTTCTTTCCCGATGTGAACTTTTACGCCACTATCGATGCTCTTTCCACCCCGAATCGCTTCGCGGAATGCCTTCGGATCTTCGATGAATTCAAGAAGCTTTCGAAGTTTTTCCGCATCATCAGCGAATTCCGGCTGATTGAAGAGCGCGTCCTTTCCATATAATTGGATACGCTCGCCTGTGAATTTCACAAACGCGCCAAGGAGCGCTTCATAAACCGCTTTCTCGCCAACGTAATAATCTTTGAGCGCAGGTTTCATCGCCTCCATTTTTGGAACGATCTCACTAATCGGGGTGCCAACAAGACGGTCATTCAATGCGTTAACCATCTTTTGAACTTCAGCGATTGATAAGGAATCTTCCACGATGAAGGTTTTATTCTCCACGTATCCTTTATCGGTCACGAACACCGCTGTCGCGCTATTACTAGAAAGCGGAATGAGCTGAACCGAAGCAAGTGCTTCTTCATTGCTCGATGGTCCAAGGACGACGGAAGCAAGATTAGTCATGTGAGAGAGAATTTCGCAACTCTCTTTCATCACTTCCTCAATTGATTTCGTTTTTTCGCCAAGGACATTGGCAAGCGCATACTTGATACGGTCATCCACTGTCGCTTCCCGCAAATTGCTGACGTAATATTCGTAGCCTTTTTTGGAAGGGATTCGTCCACTCGAAGTGTGAGTCTTCTCAAGCATTCCGTCTTTCTCAAGCGCATTCATTTCGTTTCGGATCGTTGCGCTAGAGCAATCAAGATGATATGTTTCCAGAAGTGTTTTCGAGCCAACCGGCTCAGCCGTGCGAATGAAGTATTCGACGATATACTTGAGTATTTCATCACGTCTAGTCATCGTAATTCTCCTTTCGTTTAGCAATCTCACCTTTCGGGTGCTAGCATCATTATAGATTGCGTTTTAGCACTGTCAACACACAAGTGCTAATTTTTTCGAAAAAGGACAATCCAGAAGACAATAATTAAGGGAATAAGGTAAGCAAAATACGGTCCAAAAGAAGCATTCCCTCATCCGTCGGACGAACCCGATTGTTTTGAAGTAAGAGCAGCCCTTGAGCAGAAAGCTTTGTGAATTCTTCTTGATATTTATCTAGAAACGAAAAACCAAAGTGTTTTGAAAAGTCTATCAACGAAAAGCCTTGCTCAAGTCTTAAATTCGTCAAGAAATAATATTCTAAATCGTCTTTAACAGTCACTTGTTCGATTTCTTCGCGGTAATGGCCTTCATTGTAGCGAAAAAGATTTCTCGTGTTGACATAACGTTTATCGTCTTTATACCCGCTTGCGCCTAAGCCTACCGCGTCATATTGCTCATCTTTCCAATAAACAAGGTTGTGTTTGCATTCATAGCCGTTTTTGGCGTAGTTACTCACTTCGTAACGGTTATAGCCGGCCTTTCGAAGCAATGAAAGAATCATTTTGTATTGTCTTGCAGCGATTTCATCATCCGCTTCTTGATAGCCGCGATGAGAAAAAATCGTCCCCTTCTCTATAATTAAGGAATAAGCACTGATATGAGGGAGAGAAAGCGTTAGCAAAGCAGAAATGTCCTCTTGAAGTTCTTCGTCTTTTTCGCCAGGAAGTGCATAGATAAGATCGGCGTTTAAATTCGAAAAGCCAAAGTTTCTTGCGCGTTCCACTGCTTTTTGAACATCGGAAAAAGAATGCGTTCTCCCCATCATCTTTAAGAGTCTAGGAACACTTGACTCCATGCCAATGGAAATCCGGTTCACGCCGAAACGAGAGGCTAAGGCCAGTTTCCCGTCGGTCAAGGAATCGGGGTTGGTTTCGATACTCCATTCCGTATTCTCTTTTTTGTAGTTCGCTAAATATGCAAGTAACGAACCAAAATCATCGTCATCGAGCGATGTCGGGGTTCCTCCGCCAATATAAATGGTGTCGTAATGGTTCCCTTTCAAATCATCGAGTTCTTCAAATAGTGCCTTTAAATAAGAAAACGCCCACTCCTTTCGGTAAATGACCTTTGGGAAGTCGCAATAGGCGCAAAGCGATGGGCAAAAAGGGATGTGGACGTATAAAGAGGACATTCTTACTTATGCTTCGTTTCTTCGTTCCCCAAATCACGAGAAGAAACAGCTTCTTCTTCTGGATGAGATTTCGCATATTCCTCCATTTGGCGTTGAAAATCTTCATCGGCTTCCACGGTCAAACGGTGCGATTCGTATTCGGCTGCCTCATGGGCGGTAGGTTTTGCTTCATTTTTGATGGAACGGGCCTCTTCTTTCACTTCTTCGAGGTTTTTGTTTTCTTCTTCCATTGGGATGGTCAAACGTTCCACTTCTTCTTTTGCGATTTCTTCGTCCGTTTTCGGCTTTTCCGTGTTTTTAAAATGTGGCGAGTATTTGCGAATCAAAATGACTGCGAGGACAATAAGCCCGAACACCGCTAGAAGAATTAAAATAATTAACCATGGATTATCCGTCGCATAATCGTAAATAAGCATATCGTTACCTCACTAATCGTTTTTGCTTTGTTTCACAGGCGTATAAACGAATTTGTTCTTCACCTGCAATTTCTTATAGTAACCCTCATTGACGAGTTTTTCCATACTCGTCCTCGCTGTCTCATAAGCGCAGCGCGCGAACCGCTTGTATTGCTGGATCGAATAATAATGTCCAATCGTGCAGTGATTGGCCAAGAAAGAGGCTTGGCTTCGATTGAGCGAATAATTGCTTTCCAACAAATAACGAATGTATTCTTTAATTTCTTTCTCGCTCAGAAGGGAATCTTTTTTCTTCAAGGCAATTTCTTCCCCGTTGGCTTTTAGCATTTCCTCTTTGGTAATGGTCGGAAGTGCTTCTTTTTTGGGAGGAAGCAGTTTATCTTCATCGGGAGAAACGCTCGACTCAGTAGTCTTTTCGCTTTCTTTTATATGAAGTAAATCTCCCAATGTTGTTTCTTCTTTTGGTGCCTCATCCGCTTCTTCAAAAAGCGACATTTGCTTCGCTTCCTTATTCGTGATTTCGTGCTTTTGTGTAACGATATCTTCCTCTTCCTTGGAAAGAGAACGCGCTTCTTTCTCGTATTTGGCTAAATGGATATCGTCAAGAGTTCCTTTTAAAGACAACGCTAGGTCACTTTGTTCTAGGAATGAGCGCATGAAATAATAGGTAAGGTCTCCCGCTCTTTGCGCGCCGATGAAATAATTGTCTTGCAAAACAGGTTCGATGATGAGTGACTTGCTAAGTGGCAAATAGAAGGCTTCTTTCCCGAATCCGCCTTCAAAAGCGAGAATGTCTAAAGCGAACAAAGTCGCAATTTCTTCGTTTTTCGAATCGAATGGCTTAACGTAAATTAGAAAGAAAAGGCTCGTTAACGCTTTAATGAGCGGTTCTTCATCGGAAGAAAGGAAATGATAAAAATCATCCATCAATCCTTCAATCGAGGAAGCAGGAGCATATGGATAATCCGCGTCTGTATAAAAAGCGTTTTTGGAAATGCGATTATCAAAATCACCTTGTCGATACCATTTGGTCAAATCATCATCTTCTTGAAGAAGAGAGGCATACACTTTCGCTAAGAAATTGTCATCGGGTTTTACGGGCGAACCATCCAAGCACATCCTGAGCGTGCGTAAATAATCGCGCAATTCCTTGTTTTCGCCTTCTCCATTATCGCGATAAGTGCCATTAATAATCGCTTTTAGTGTCAATTCATCCGTCTTTGAGCCATACGCGCGATTGATGCCGGACATATTTTCGTATAGGAGGGTGCGCTCCATCGCCTGTTTTTCGCTTCCGGGCTCCGCTTTTTTCATAAGATTCACAAGACGAATCAAGTTCTCTGAGCAACGAGAAGCTTTCTTTAAAATTTCGGGAGTCGCAACATAATAAAACGCCCGTTTCGAGATGCTTTTTAGTCCGAGCGGCTTTTGGTATTCTTTCCGGTAAGCAAGGATATCTCGCCAATAACCATCGACCAAAGAGGTTTTCAAAGCGTTTTGAAGTTCGCGCTTGCTTAAATATTGCTCATCCGTGTATTGCTTTGCTAAATCGTTTGCCATGCATTCATTTTATTTCATGGGGAAAACGAAAACAACAAAATAACCAAAAAACTACTAATTGATTCTAAATTATCCCGCTATCGCCGATTCTTTTCTTAAATACGCATTATTTATCATCGTCGATAGAAAGAACGCTCATGAATGCTTCTTGAGGAATCTCAATCGCACCCACGGCTTTCATGCGCTTTTTGCCCTCTTTTTGCTTTTCAAGAAGCTTCTTTTTCCGTGAGATATCGCCACCATAGCATTTCGCCAAAACGTCTTTTCGCACGGCTTTGATGTCCGCTCTAGCAATGATTTTGCCATTGATTGCTGCTTGGACAGGAACTTCAAATTGTTGGCGCGGGATGATCTCTTTTAATCGCGAAACGATTTTTAAACTTCTTTGATAAGCACTCCCACGAAAAACAATCGTACTCAAAGCGTCGACGATTTTGCCGTTTAAAAGAATGTCCATTTTGACGAGATCGCTCTTTTCGTAAGAACCGATTTCGTAATCCAAAGAAGCGTATCCTTTCGTCGCACTTTTAAGCGTATCAAAAAAAGAATAAATGATTTCGCTTAATGGGAGGCGGTATTTAACAACGACGCGGGTATCATCGAAATAGACTAGATCTTCGTAAATACCACGTCGATCTTGGCAAATTTGCATGACACTCCCCACATATTCTTTCGGTGTCATGATAGAAGCGTTCACAAACGGTTCACGAATTTCTTTGATTTTGGTCAAATCAGGGAGTGCGCTTGGGTTATCCAACATCAAAACGCTACCATCAGTCATATGAATTTCATAATTGACACTTGGCGCCGTTAAGATAAGATTGAGCCCATATTCTTGCTCCAATCGCTCTTGGACGACATCCATATGAAGGAGTCCTAAAAAACCGACGCGGAAGCCAAAACCAAGCGCTTCGCTAGCTTCAGCTTCGTATACCAAAGAGGAATCATTTAAGGCTAGTTTCTCTAACGCATCTTTTAGCTCGTGATAATCATCGCTATAAACAGGGTATAAACCGCAATAAACCATCGGGGCCATCTTTCGATATCCAGGCAAAGGGTTGCTCGTTGGACGATTAGCGTTCGTGATGGTTTCGCCAGGGATGACGTCTTTGATGTCTTTGATTGTGGCGGTCAAATAGCCGACTTCGCCGCAAGAAAGTTCACCAACGCTGACTTCCGAAGGAGTGCGAATACCCACTTCTGTCACCGTATATTTTTTATTCGCTGCCATGAGCAAAATCTCATCGCCAACCTTTACAGAGCCATTTTTGACGCGAACCAAAACGACGACGCCTCGATAAGAATCGTAATAGCTATCGAAAATCAAGGCTTGTAGAGGTGCATTTTGGTCTCCGCTGGGAGGCGGGACCATCTCAACGATTCGTTCCAAAACAGTGCTCACGCCTTGGCCGGTTTTCGCGCTGACTGGCAATGCGTCAGAAGCGGGAATCCCGATTTTTTCTTCGAGTTCTTTTTTTGCGAGTTCTACATTCGCGCTTGGTAAATCGATCTTGTTAATGACCGGTATAATCATTAAATCGTTATCGACCGCCAAATAAGCATTCGCTAAGGTCTGTGCTTGCACTCCTTGTGTAGCGTCAACAAGTAGCAAAGCTCCTTCACAAGCTGCCAGGCTTCGAGAAACTTCATAAGAAAAATCGACATGCCCTGGGGTATCAATCAAATTGAAAATATAGTCGCCGTATTTTTGAGAATGGTATTTCACCGTGACGGCGTTCAGCTTAATCGTAATACCACGTTCTCTTTCTAGCGGCATATTATCGAGCATTTGCGCTTTTAAATCGCGTTTTTCCACTGCGCCAGTTAATTCCAGAATACGGTCGCAGAATGTGCTTTTTCCGTGATCGATATGCGCAATTACCGAGAAATTTCTAATTCTATCAATGTCAAAGGCCATAAAATACGCGGCTATTATACCGATTTCTTCTCTTTTAGAGAACTGGGAATTCTTGAATATGACGTTTCACAATGGCTTGAATCGAAAGGAAATTCTTTAATGAGTTGGTAGCGATGATCGTCATGCTCTTCCGGTTTCGATAGTTTGGCTTTTCTCCGTCTTGCGTCAATAAAACCCCACCCGCTTCTTGAATGATCAAACTCCCTGAGGCAATACCCCAACTATGAATCGTCAGTTCAAAATACGCATCAATGGAGCCCATCGCTAAATAAGCAAGTTCGAGCGAGCACGCTCCAAAGCGTCGAAAATCGTTCACATTAAAAAACAAATCAAGGAAGAGTCGGTTCATGGGTTCGCTTAGGTTTTTGTTTCGCATTGGCATTGCAAAACAAAGAATCGTGTCTTGAAGTGAACGACTCGATACGGATATTTTTCTAGGTTTTTCGTTGTCAAAAGAAAGATAGCTCCCCTCCCCTTTTACGGCGTATAGAAGCATCTTTTTGCGTGGAAAATAAAGAAGGCTCTCAACGGGTTCATTCCCGTCAAGTAGAGCGATACTAATGCCGTTTTCGTCGATATTTCGTGCATAATTCGCCGTTCCATCAATGGGGTCAACCACCCAACAATATCGTTCCGTCGGGATTGCCTTGTCTTCTTCTTCGCCAAGGAACCCACTTCCAGGCAATAAAGAAAGAAGGCCCTTTTTAAGCGTTGCTTGAATTAAGATATCGTTACTTGTGACGGGATCTGCTAGGTCGTTGTTCTTATCGCGTAAAGAAAAGCTCTTCTCGTAATAAAGCCGAGCCGCTTCCTTTGCTAAGGCGATTATTTTTTGCATTTCAACAATCATCATTTTTTCTCCTTGAATAAACATTTTGAAGGCATTCGTCGACTTGTTCTGGTTCTGTGATAACTGAATAATCCGCCCAGCTTCTTCCGAACACATCGCGATAATCTTTTTGAAGATACCGGTCGTCAATGAGGAGAGCGACCCCTTTATCCGTCTCGCTTCGAATAAGACGCCCAACCGCTTGCATCACGCGACTGATGCCGGGATCGAGATAAGCGTATTCAAACCCTTTCCCTTCTTTCCTGTCAAAATGTTCTTTTAAGCGATTTCGTTCATAAGAAATCGTCGGAAGTCCAACCCCAACGACTGCAACCCCTTCAAGACGATTACCAACAAGGTCAACGCCTTCACTAAAAGAGCCGCCAATCGTAAATAAGCCAACGGAACTATGCGTTGGGTTTTCCTGAAATTCCGAAAGAAGGATCTTGCGTTCATCCTCATTCATGTTCTTTTCTTGAACAAATTGGGCCGCGTGAAGAAAAGACAATTTATCTTTCATTTCATCAAGATATTCATAGCTAGGGAAATAAAGGAAATAGTTGCCGACTTTCGCGTTCACGAAATGTTCCAAGTAACGTGCAACTTCATCCATAGACTTCCTCCGATCTTTATAACGGGTGGACACCATCGGAGCGACAAGTAAAGAGAAATTCTTTTTCGGAAAAGGAGAAGAAAGTAGCAAATACGGTGCCTTTTCACCATAAATCGCATCCATATAGAATGAAATTGGAGATAGAGTCGCAGAGAAAATCGCTCTCGCTTTTACCTTATCTAAGGACTCCCGTAAATAAGAACTAGGATCGAGAGACAATAAGCGCAACGAAGGGTCTTTTCCTGGCGAAAAATAAAGCAAGGAGTTCTCGCTATATTCATCCAGAAGCGTCGAAAAGCGATAAGCTTCTCGTGAAAAGTTTTTGTATTCCTCGGATAATTCAGCGTGTTTTTCTTTGATAAGATCTTTCCGATGGTCAAGAAAAGAAGACAACGCACGTTTCGCTTCTTTTGGCAAGGAATCGTATTCTTTCTCCTCGTTCGTTTCCACTGCTTCTTTTCGAAGAAATTTCTCAAACTTGGTAAGACTTCTTTTTAAGGAGGAAAGCGATTTGCTTTTGAGGGAACTTTTCGCGCTCTTGGCCATCGATAAAGATAAAGAGGCGCTATACATGCTCGTCGCTCGGTCTACCAGGTTATGCGCCTCGTCGATAAGGACAATCTCGTGACTTGCGTCTACATCGGGCCCAAAGTAACGCTCCAGACGCACAAACGGATCGAAGAAATAATTGAAATCGCAGATGATAATATCGCTCAGTAAAGAGAGGTCGAGTTGGAGTTCAAAAGGGCACATCTCATTTTTCTTTGCGACTTCTTTGACATAATCGATGGAAAAACGATGATTTTCCTCCATTTCGTTTTCAATGACTGTCCTTAGCTTTTCAAAATAGCCCTTCGCAAAAGGACAATCATCAGGGTTGCAGGATTTGCCTAAACAAAAACACATTTTTTCTTTCGCGCGGAGCATTGAATCACGGATGTAAAGGCCTTTCTCTTTCAAAAGGGTAATCGCATCAAAAGCACTTTCTCTCCCCGTTGATTTTGCTGTCAAATAGAATATTTTATCGTTGGAAGAAAGGGCCAGACTCTTGATGGAAGGGTACAAAGCGCTCATCGTTTTGCCAATACCAGTCGGCGCTTCGCAAAAGAAAGTGCCGCCATTGCAGCAAATCGAATAAATGAATTTCGCCATTTCTCGCTGCCCAGCTCGGAAATTCGGATATGGGAAAGAAAGCGATTTGACGGATTCCTTCACTCGCTCCTTATGAGAAACAATGCGCGTATAAAATGATAAATAACGGTCTAAATATGAATATACGTTCTCTTCTAGCTCCGAAAGAGAAAAGATTTTTTCTTTTCTTAAGGTCTCATCGTTTAGTTGCGAAAGATAAGTGATGCGGACTCCCATCCGTTTCTCTGCGTGAGCATGGGCGTACATGAGGGCATAGCATATCGCTTGGCCAAAATGCCATTCGCTTTGCAAAGACGAAAAGTCTTCTAAAGGGGCGACGGTGCTTTTGATTTCGTCAACAAGGGGATAATCACCACCAGTAATGACGCCATCTGCTCTTCCCTCCAAATGGATTGTGCCCAAAGGGCGATGAAACGTTTCTTCTAATGGAACCTCACTTAGGTATTCCTTACCTTGCTTCTTTTGAAAACTAGCGTGAAGTTTACTGCCTAATGCCATGGTCTCATCGTTATACACGCGATTGTCGATATCCCCTTTTCGAAGTAAAAAATCGACAACATCATGAACACTCAAAGACAAATAAATCTCACTCATAAAACATATTATAGTCAATTTTCTAGACCTATATTCTTACGACCTCGTTTTTTAAGAAAGAAAATGCTCAAAAAAACGCTTATATTTTCCCTTTCAAAGTAAAACATCGAATTATAAAACCACTGTCATTTATTTTTAGGTATCAAATGATAGGGTTTTTACGAAATGAATAAATTGAAATGAACCATTTTTGCATTCGTGATAGCATTATCGCCATGGATAAAAATAAAGATTATTTTGTACGCGCATACACAGGAAATGGTGAAGTTAGAGCTTTCGCGATCAATAGCAAACATCTTGTGGAAGAAGCAAGAAAAATTCATAACACTTCGCCAATCGCCACCGCCGCTTTAGGAAGAACGATGTCGGCTGCCCTAATGCTAGCAGAGACACTCAAAGACAAAGAAACGCTGACTCTTCTTTTTAAAGGGGATGGACCATTAAAGGAAGTCGTTGCAATCAGTGACGCAAACGCGTGCGTGAAAGGTTATGTTCAAGGCAAAGGTGTTGTCATGATGCCAAACGCAAGTGGCCACCTAAATGTAGGTGGTGCTTTGGGAAAAGGGACTCTCACTGTTATTCGCGATATGCATTTAAAGGAGCCTTATATCTCAACAATTCCTCTTCATAGTGGGGAAATCGCTGATGACTTAACTTATTATTTTGCAACCAGCGAGCAAACGCCCACTTCGATCGCGCTAGGCGTATTAATGAACAAAGACGCGACCGTTCGTGAAGCAGGCGGCTTCTTTGTTCAGCTTCTTCCTAGCGCAACAGAGAAAACCATATCGATTTTGGAGTCCAACATTTCGAAAATTCACGCTGTCACGGATTTATTAAAAGAAGGTAAAACTCCAGAAGAAATTCTCGATGTCGTTTTAACGGGGCTGGAACCGATATTAATTACCGAAGAAAAAGAAGTCCACTATCGTTGCTCTTGTAATAGGGAACGTTTTGAAAAAGTACTCATCGCCTTAGGGAGAAAAGAACTTAGGGATATGATTCTTGAAGGAAAGCCAATTGAGACCGAATGCGATTTTTGTGGCAAAAAATATATGTTTTCAATTTCTGAACTGCAGGAGCTATACGACTCGCTAATGCAGCAAAAGACAAATCAAACAAATGAAAAGAGATCCGGGAAATAAGTCAAATGCTTTTTCCACGGATCTCCGGTTCTCTCTTAGGGAAAGGAGATACTAAGAGAAACGCGTATTCCCGAAAGATTTCGAGGAGGACTTCCGAGAATTATGGGATCGCTTAAGGGACAACAAAGGAGGAGATTCCCTTAAGGGGTGACCATATGATAGCGCTTTCATGACAAGACGCAAACACTTTTTTGAAAAAACCACAAAAATTTTCGTACTTTTCTTTTATAAGGCATGGGCAGACCTATTTCGGATGATTCATTACTTCTTAAATTGAGAAAACGGCTCTTTGGAAGTTTATTTGTTCTCCACTTCT
>DBJG01000070.1 GCA_002296455.1 Caryophanales bacterium UBA782
GTGAAAGGAAAATAGGTGAAGAAGCAGGGTTAGCAATAAAGAATGCCTACATGAATATAGAAGAATCTATCTTTTACTCACTACTTGAAGAAATCACTTGTGAATTGCTTCTTAATACAAACAAACATATAGCATCCTTCTTTTTGAAAAGTCCCTACGAATATATGTTTATGCCTGATTTTCTTTGCTATAAAAATGAAGTAAAAAGCAAATTAATATCGATTATATATGAAAAAGACACGTATTAATCGATGAAAAATATCGATTGTAAAAGTTAGCACTCAAATGTTGACAGTGCCAAAAATGAAGGTATCATATAGTTAGCACTTAGGAATGATGAGTGCTAAATGATATGGAGGAAAAAGTATTATGTACGATCTCAAAAATAGAAATAATCCGCTTGAACACGTTTTGTTCGATGATTGGTTTATGCCAGAAACCAACAAAGGTCTTCAAATGAGAACTGATATCAAAGAGGACGAGAATAACTACGTCCTTGAAGTTGAACTTCCAGGCATTGATAAGAAAGACATCGATATTTCTCTTGAAAATGGCTACCTCACCATTAAAGCTTGCGCTCACAATAAATTTAAAGAGCATGAGAATGGCAATGAAAATAAGAAATTTGTCCACAGAGAACGTTTCTATGGCGTTTCTTCGAGAAGCTATTACATCGGAGATGTCGATAAAAAGACGATTAACGCGTCCTTCGAAAATGGAATTCTTTCTGTGACGTTCCCAAAAGAGAACCAAGCCAAGAAAGAAGAAGACCGCCGTATCGAAATCAAGTAACCCTAGCTTGATTCGAGATAAATAAAGGAGCAGGTTACCCTTTCTCACCTGCTCTTTTCTTTTTATAAAGATTATAAAGACAAGATAGGGACGATTTGCTCTTGCCTACCCGCAACCACAATCGGCCGATTGTTTTCAATATAAACGTTTGTTTCGCTTCTCATGCCGAAATCGGGTGCATAGATTCCTGGTTCCAAGGAGAAGCATATTCCATTCAAAATCGTTCTATCGTCGTGGGATTCGTAATTATCCATATTTACGCCAGGGCCATGGGGACCTACATCGACAGCGATATTGTGACCAACGCGATGGACGTAATAATTACCATATCCTTTTTCTTGTATGTAGCGTCGTGAAACATCATCTACTTCATAACCTTTGATAGGGTGTAGAGGAAGTTCCCTCTCTAAAAAATCTACGCAACGATCAATATCCTCTTTTAGAATGGCAAAACGTTCTGCGTATACTTTTGGAACGCTATCTCCAACGTAGCCCATCCAAGTGATGTCGGCGTACACTCCTTCTAGATGATTCATTTTCGCCCACATATCAATCAAAACTAAATCACCTGGTTTGATGGGTGAATGAATCTCTTTTGTCGGTCCATAGTGGGGGTTACTAGCATTCTTTCCAATTGCGACAATTGGTTCGTCATCATAAACCATTCCTTCTTCGTGGAAACGCCGACAGATAAATTGTTGGATTTCGTATTCGTCCGTTTCGCCGTTTTTGAGGACGAGTTCCTTTATTTTACGGAATGCTTCATCTTTGATTTTAAGGGTTAACGTATCCGCTTGAAGCTGGAGCTTATGTGCGTTTTCTGAATAAACGGCCGTGAGTGTTTGCAAAAGATCGCCACTCGAACTCACTTGGATTCCTAGGCTCATAATGTAAGAAACGGAGCCATAGTCGGCAAGGGAGACACGAGGGAGCAATCCACGGTCGGATATATCCATGAGCACGTTGTGATAAGAAGAGAACAAACGTTTCTCGAGCTCAAGCATCTCTTGCCAAGTTTTATAAACATACAAATCGAAATATTTTTTTGTTTTCTCGTCATTAAGAAAAACCGTGTCAATCGCATGGCATATTAAGTAAGGACGCCCAACCTTCGGGATTATAAGGAAAATTTTCCGTGTTAGCATTTTGTTCCCAAGTAAAGAAACGAGCGCTTGATTCTTGTTTTCATAATCAACGATGATCCATGCGTCTTGATTCATTGCGAGTATTTGTTTTTGTATCGTTTTTATATTTGCCATAAATTCTCCGCGGATATTGTTTCACTATTTTAGTTCGTTTCCACTAAAATGATTGCATGAAACGAATTGATAAAAACAAACTTCCAAATCCATATTTCGCAAGAGAAAAAACTTATTTGCTCAATGGTGAGTGGGAATTCGAAATGAACCACGATGATTCAATCCCCGATCACTTTTCGAGTAACATTATTGTTCCCTTTGCTCCAGAAACAAAAGATAGCGGCATCGAGAAAACGATAACGAAAAACGATATACTTCATTACCATTTAGAATTAAATTATGATGAAGATATTATTGGAAAGAAAATCCGGTTGGTATTTCAAGCGGTTGATCAAGTATCAGATTTGTATTTTAATCGTATCCATAAACTTCATCACGAGGGTGGCTATCTTCCTTTTTCTTTAGTGATTGAGGAGGCTAAAAAAGGGGATACGATTGACTTAACAGTAAAGGATGATACGGATTCTACAATTTATCCAAAAGGGAAGCAAACACTTCACCCCCATGGTATGTTTTATCATGCCACCAGCGGAATTTGGGGAGACGTTTATTTAGAAATCCTCCCAAAAGGCGGTCATATTGATGATTTTTTTGTTCAAAGTGATTTTGATAATAAAAAAATCTATCTTAAAAACATCCATTTATCGAACAAGGAAGATACATTAGTTGAAGGATATCTACTTTACGAAGGAAAGACGGTTCAAACATTGAGTTTTGATTCCAGCTTCGATTTAAAAGAGTGCTTCCATCCGTGGTCCACTTTCGAGCCCTCTTTATATGAAATTGAACTTCACTATAAAGACGATATTGTTACTACATCTTTCGGGGTGAGAAAGTTTGAAATTAAAAACTATAAAGACATTAAATTATTCTATCTGAATAACCATGCGATTTACCTCAATGGATTGCTTGATCAAGGTTATCATTCTCCTACAGGCGGAATGACGCCTCCCTCCGAAGACCTTGTTTTAAAAGATCTTCAATATGTCAAAGACTGCGGATTCAATTTTTTAAGAAAACACATCAAGGTGGAAAGCCCAAGATGGTATTATCTTTGCGATAAGCTAGGCATTGTCGTAATGCAGGATTTCGTATCTACGGGTGATCGTTATAATACGTTTCGCCTAGCCGTCTTGCCCACGATTGGCTTTTTAAAAGGGAAGAAAAACGCGAATGCTAATCGCTCTGAATTGAATTCGCAAAAATTCTTTGAACAGGAGATGCCTATTTTTGTCGATCATTTTAAAAACTACACATCCGTTTGCCTTTGGTGCCTCTTTAACGAAGGGTGGGGGCAATTTGATGCGACGAGATTGACCGAAAAACTTCGTTCTCTTGATCCTATTCGCCCAATCGATTCTACTTCTGGCTGGTTCGATGAAGGCGCGGGGGATATTGATAGCAAACATGTCTATTTTCGGAAACCTCGCTTAAAAAATAAGAAAGACAGGGTCTTGTTTTTAAGCGAATTCGGTGGTTTCGCATTAAAGGTACCTGGGCATGTTTTCACTAGAAAATCATTCGGATATAAAATTCTTTCAAGTCAAGAAGAGCTTACTCGTTGGTTAGAAAAAACGTATCTTAAGCAAATTGTACCTTTGATTGAAAAACAAGGCCTCTGCGGAACTGTGTATACCCAGTTAAGCGATGTGGAAGACGAAATCAATGGGTTGGTTACTTATGACCGCGCTGTTTATAAAGTTCCCGCTTCCCAGATGTTTAGTATTAATCAAAAAGTGTATTCCGCCTTTGAGAAGTTCACAAAAGAATAAGGAGAAGAAAGCACTTTCTTACATGAAACAAGAAAAAAGACCATATAATCCTTTTCTATGACGAATCAGAGAATTCACATTGCCTTCTTCGATATCGATTGGACTTTGTATGACCATCAAAATCGAGCATGGTCAACGAAGTCGCTTGAAGCAATCAAAGAACTTCAAGCAGAAGGGGTCAAAGCTGTTCTTTGTAGTGCGCGCCCCTTTCACTCTATGAAAATTTTCGGCGTTTTTGATTTGGGGATTCATTGGGACGGTTATATTTCCAGCGCAGGAGCATGCGCTTACGTGGACGGCCAATTTATTCGCAAGACGTTAATGGACCCATCGCGCGTTCGGGAATTTTTGTCGCTCGTGGAAGAAAACGGGCTCACGACTGAAATCGTTGGTCCTCTTTACCGAAAACTAGCTTTTCCGCAGAATGCGATTTCAAAAGAATACTATGCTAGATTCACAGAGCAGATTCCCACCTTATCTCCTTATGAAGGAGAAGAAGTAACTGGGCTTAATTTATTTTCTCATGAAGATACGGACTCCCTTTTTCTTTCTCGTTTTCCTGATTTTACTTTTTATCGCTATGCTCCCTTCGCTGTTGATGTTGCGGGTGAGCCACATCAAAAAGGAGATGCGATTGACGTTGTTTTAAAATATTTCGGATTCAGTAAGAGTGAAGGCATTGGCTTTGGAGATGACTACCAAGACATTTCCATGGCGGAGCATCTTGGAACTTTCGTGGCGATGAACAACGGCCGTGATGAAGTGAAAGCGGTTGCTTCCTTCGTTGCTCCTGATGTCTGGAACGATGGTGTTTATTGGGGACTAAAGCATTATCGACTTATCGATTAAACACACTTTTTCGCTTTTCTTTAAAGAAAAGAGAACAACTTCTTTTTTTCTTGGAGCGAATGAGTATGATATGCATACTATATGGCTAAATTGAATCAACGAAAAACGCCGTTTGTCGATAGAGTAAGAGAATATATAGCAGAAGATGTTGTCCCTTTTGATGTGCCGGGTCACCACATGGGCAATATTATTAACGCTGCGACCGAACTTCTTGGTCAAAGCGTTTATCGAGCGGATATCAATGCGCCGATTGGCCTCGATAATCTTGCTAAGCCCCATGGCGTAATTTTGGAGGCGGAGCAACTTCTTGCCGACGCTTGTGGCGCTGACGAAGGTTTCTTTTTAATTGACGGAACCAGCAGCGGCATTATCGCCATGATTATGACGGTTTGCAAAGCGGGGGAGAAGATCATCATGCCTCGCAATGTTCATAAATCCGTTATTAATGCGCTCATCCTCTCAGGTGCCGTACCCGTCTATGTGATGCCAGAAATAGATAACGATTTGGAAATCGCGAACCAGCCTTCCCTCGAGACGTGGAAAAAGGCGATTATTCGAAATCCAAGTGCGAAAGCGGTCTTCGTGATTAATCCTACTTATTTCGGTTCAACCTGTGATTTGAAAGAGCTTGTCACTTTTGCTCATGCGCACAAGATGGCCGTTCTTTGCGACGAAGCTCATGGTGCTCATTATTATTTCAAAACAAAATCGCATCCTATTTCTGCAATGGAAGCTGGCGCAGACATGAGCGCAGCGAGTTTTCATAAAACCGTTGGTTCTTTGACTCAAAGTTCCGTTCTTTTATTGCATACTTATTCGTTTAAAAGAGAAGATGTTCAAAAAAATATCAATATTTTGAATTCGACTTCTCCTTCGCCGACTTTACTTTGCTCTCTTGATGCCGCCCGTTC
>DBJG01000058.1 GCA_002296455.1 Caryophanales bacterium UBA782
GATAAAGAGAAGCTTTTATTCTTAGATGTGACCGCTCCTATTATTAAAATCTTCTCATTCAGTGAATCCGAAATCACATCAATTTGCTGAGAATTGTCCACTTTGTAGTTTCGAAATTGATGAAAGACGCTTGGTAAAGATCCTTTGTGATTCCTTCCATCCAAAAAAACATCTTCGAAGCCATGGTGAATGCTATCTTCGATGGAATCTACATTCATTCAATATATTTCCGCGCCTAATCCGCGATCGATATCAAATAAATTTGGATATATCGTTTTGAAATATAACCGAATGAATGAGTCAGATGCCTCGTAATAAACGCTTTTCTTGTTTCCATTAAACGTGGTTCACTTTTCAATGGATATGGTTTTGAGCATTCTCCCTAAAATGTTTTAAAATAGGCTATAGTCTAATGTTAGTTGAGACTTTTAGAGGTGTTTTATGGAGAAAGAATTCATTTCGATTGGAAAAATGGCAGAGATTAACCGTATCTCTATCGCTACACTTCGGCTTTATGATGAAATGGGCTTATTGAAACCCGCTTATATCGACGCACAAAGCAAATACCGCTATTACACCATTGAGCAAAACGCGCGATTGGACTTAATCGCTTACATGAAAGACCTCGGGATAAGTCTCAAAGAAATCCAGAACGTTTTGCAAAAAGAAAACATTGATGAAATTGAAGATATCCTCTCACAGAAAAAGGAACAGATTTATCAAGAATTGCGGGTTTTGAAAAATCGGTTGCATCTTGTCGATGATTCTATTTCAAAAATCGAGCGGTATCGGAATTCCCCCAAAACAGGTATTTGTTCTTTGGAATATATTTCCAGGCGATATATCTACGGAATTCCTTGTAAAAGTGACTTCTATAAAGATGGTATCTCCGAATACGAGAAGGACCTTTTAGCCCTCCGAAACCATTTAATCGAGCAAGGAATCGAACAGATTTATTCTTATAACGTCGGAACGTCCATCTCCCAAAAAGATTTTGAATCCGGAAAGCTTTTTGCCAAAGACATCTTCATCTTCTCCGACTACAAAATCGATCGCGTCCCCGAAAAAACCATCAACGCATCGATGTTCGCGACCGTTTATGTCCCTTCCTTTGAAGAAGAAAGCAAAGAGGCGGAAAAGCTCATTCGATATTGCAAAGACAACCGCTATCAAATCGCGGGAGATTACCTTTGCGAAGTACTGACGGAATTCACTATTTTCGACCGGAGCAAGAGAAATATGTTCCTCCGTCTTCAAATACCAGTAAAATTTAATTGATATTTGTTGACTCTCTTCTTGCAATAGACTTTAAGATGGTTTCATTCACGAAAGGAACAACAAAATGAGAAAAATCAGAATCGTCCAATACGGCTGCGGAAAGATGGCAAAATACACCATCCGTTATGCTTATGAACACGGTGCGGAGATTGTCGGCGCAATCGACGTCAACCCAAAAGTTGTCGGTATGGACATCGGGGACTTTGCCGAATTAGGCGTCAAGACGGGAATTAAAATTAGTTCTAACGCCGACGAAGTTCTTGATAACTGTGACGCGGATGTCGCCATTGTCACCCTCTTCTCTTTCATTAAGGACATTTATCCGATGGTTGAGAAATGCGTTACAAGGGGGATCAACGTCATCACCACATGCGAAGAAGCCATTTATCCGTTTACCACTGCCGCTGCAGAAACCTATAAACTAGACAAGCTTGCAAAGGAAAACGGATGCACCATTACAGGCGCTGGAATGCAAGATATCTTCTGGATTAACATGGTTGCCTTAGCAATCGCTGGCGCAAACAAAGTGACCAAAATCAAAGGCGCTTATTCCTATAACGTCGATGAATATGGCATGGCTCTAGCGAAAGCCCATGGCGTTGACTTGACCAAAGAAGAATTTGAGAAGCAAATCGCCCATCCCTCCGTATTCGAGGCAAGCTATGCCTATAACTCCGTTGAGGCATTGGCCCATAAGCTTCACCTCACCATCACCAAGATCACGCAAAAACACGTCCCATGTGTCTTAAGCCACGACTTATATTCCTCAACGATGGGAAAGACCATCGAAGCGGGGAAAGTCGTCGGAATGTCGGCGGTCGTCACTGCAGAAACTCTCCAAGGCATTACCATCGAAGAAGAAACCATTGGCAAAGTCTATGCGGAAGGCGATGGTGATATGTGCGATTGGGAAATCAAAGGCGAGCCAAATATCGAGTATCACGTCGTGAAACCAAATACAGTCGCTCATACCTGCGCCACGATCGTGAACCGTATCCCAACGCTCATCAATGCCCGTCCAGGCTATGTGAGCTGCGATGAGCTTGATACCATCAGCTATCTCCCATACCCAATGGAATTCTATATCGAATAGCGAGTCGCAATCTTAGGCCATGAAGCCATTTGACTTCGTGGCTTTTTCTATGTCCGAATTTCGAACAAGACGCTTCATTGTGGTGAAAAAAGCTCCTGTGTAGCCATTAACAAAACTCAAAAAAGTGTTCAGCATTTTGAGGCATTGTGCTTCTTGAAGCGCGAAATTCAAAATGAAGAATGTCAATTTTGCTTTTCTTCGCCCCATTTTATTGCGCTCTTATAAGCCGCCAAGCGATTCACACTCAGCGAACAAGTACTTCTTGACGAGCCAAAGGACATATCACTCAAAAATGCGATAAGTTTTATCGAAGATTTTCTTCGTAGCCATATCACGCTTCGGTAAATTCGTATTCGCCAGCGCCTAACGTTTTCTCGCCACTAGGCAAAATCACCTTCGCGCTTGTGTTCGCCGGAATTGAGATTTTGTAGGTAGTTTTCCCTTTTTCTTTTTTCCAACCGCAGGATACCTTGCCATAAGCACTTCGGTATTCGCATTTGGCAAAAGTGAATTTTCCACCAGGTTTCGGCGCAATGACAAATTGGTTTTCCTTTGAGACTTTCACGCCACACATTTCTGAAAACACCCATTCCAGGACCGCCCCCTTCGAATAATGGTCAAGCGAAGCAATACCCCCTTGCGCTTCTGTCCCTTCCCAGCTTTCCCAAATCGTATTGGCATGCATTTTCGTCATAAATAGCCATCCTGGCATCCGCTCGTTTTCAAGAAGCTTGTAGGCGTATTCCACATCGATATCCTCAAGAACGTATAGAATAAACGGCGTGGATAAAAAACCTGTGCCAAGCCGCCAACCGTAGTTATCAATAGCGGCAATCAACCGCTTCTTGGCAAACTCTTTTTGCTTATTTTCCAATAATCCCATATAGAGGGGGCGCACGAGCTTGGCTTGCCTATCTGTATCAAGTGAGAACTTAGGGCATTCGATTAGTTTTTCATACCCCGTCTTCGCTTTTTTGGCATATTCGGAAAAACGTCTCTCATCATCGGGCTTATCTAGTATTCCGGCGATTTTTGCCATTATTTCCAGTACATAAACGATATACGCCGTCGTTTCTTCGGGGTGTGGGCACGCAAAATCCTTAAAACCAGTGATATGAACTTCAGTAGGCTCCGCCCATTCACCGTAAGACTGGCCATAATTCGAAATGCATCTCTTATATCTATGCTTGATTCCTGTTCGAATGGCGGTCGGATACCATTTACCGAGCGTTTTTATCTTGAAATTGGCATACTTTTTCATCGACTCGTAACTGCTTTCCAGTATTCGTTTATCGCCATAGCGTCGATAAATGCGGTATGGGATGAGGATGCCAGCATCCGACCACCCCGCAGATCCATCCATGAAATTCATATAAAAGTCGATGCCGCCTTTAGGGTTAATCTGACGGAATTTCCCGTTTTTCCGCTGGCCATCTATCATGTCGAACGTGTATTTTCTCGCTAAAGGCGCGTAATTGAATAGATACGACGCGGTATCGCAGAAAATCTGTGCGTCGCCCGTCCAGCCATGACGCTCCCTAGTGGGGCAATCGGTGGGCACGTCTAAGTGGTTGTTTTTGCACGACCAGCGCGTCGCTTCCACGAATTCGTTCAATAGTTCATTGCTACTAAGGAAAGAAAGCGTTTCTTCCATGTCGGAATACACCGCGATTGCCGTGAAATCTTCTTTTTTCCATTGAACGTCAGATTCGATGAGAACGTACTGAAATCCGAAAACTGCGAATTTGGTCTTGTATTCGTTCACGCCATCTAAGCAAAAATACTCAATCTGTTGCAATGGTGTGATTTTGGTGCGCTTTTTATTGGCGCACTGAATATTTTTCTGAGTAAATTCCCCGTTTTCGTCAAACATCTCGCCGAAACGAAGTATCATTTTCTGGCCATTTTTCGCCAACACGCTGAAAGAAATATATCCGGCGATATTCTGCCCAAAATCAAGGACTTTCGCCCCACTCGGTGTCGTGATAACGCGTTTAACGGCAAGCTTTTCGTGCTCGGTGACGGGAACGTTATTCGAAGCGACGGGCAAAACGGAGCATTTCGTTTCTTTTGCGGATTGGCTATAAGAGGGCTTCCGCCACGCCTCGATTACTTCGCCATCCTTATTGTCAGCAAAACGTATTGTGCCGTCATTCGACCACATCCACGATTTGTCTGTGCCGATTGTTGAACGATTGCCTGCTTTATCGGTTATTTCAAGCTGTGCATATACCTTTGTCTGTTTTCCGTATTGGTTCCTTCTCCCCCATGCGCCACAACTTCCGCGATACCATCCATCGGCAAGTTCAACGCTTAGGATGTTGCTGCCGATATTAAGCAAGTCAGTCACATCATAAATTTGCAATTGAATGCGTTTTGTATAATCCGTATGCCCTGGGGCAAGAACGAAATCGCCGACCCGTTTGCCGTTAATTGATGCCTCATATAACCCGCAGGCTGTGATGTATAGCCTTGCTTTCTTAACACTTTTCAGGAAGAACTGCTTTTGAAAGCAATCAACGGGGTAACGTTTGTTTTTGTTTACGTGATAATTGCCGCTGATCCACTTTGCGGAAAAATCTTCAGGCGATAACAGACCTGTCTCAAAATATGCTTTTTCGGAAGTCCCCCCCATAGAGCCGTTTTCGTCCCAGAGAACAACATTCCATTCAACGCGTTGGCGTGAAGAAAGAGGGAACGGGGATTCCGCGCACATGGATGAAGAAGATACTTTTCCGCTATCCCAAACGATTTTCTCATCCGTCTTGGCAACGATTTGATAGGCAGTCTGCCTAACCCCTCCATCGCAATTCCACATTAAACGCGGGCGCTTTATATCAATCCCGATAGGATTAATAAGGTATTCGGTTCTCAAATTAATCGCTTTCATATCATTCACCTAAATATTGAGTATAGATATTCTTCCATTTTCGGCGTCCACCACCGAAGATACCCCGCTTTTGTCGGATGAATCGAATCCTCCATATAGAGTTTCCTTTGCTCGTCGGTGATATCGTTAAACGCAGCATCGTTATATAAATCGATTTCTCCGATATTCTTTTTTTCCGCTATTTTTTGCAAAGACGCAGTCATAGCCTTGTATTGGTCGCTTTGGTAATAGGCATTCGTATAAAAAACAATCGGGCAATTCCAGGCCTGTTCAACATAGCGGATTACATAATTGATTGCGCCGCAAACAGTATCGAGGTTATCGCTATCTATGTTTCCAATCTGCCTGTTTTTAGAAGCATCATTTGTGGAAAGCTGACACACGAAAAGATCAAATCGCTGAGAACGATCGATTTTTTGCAGTCTTTCGACATAAGAACCATCCCCCTGCGTAAGGGTAGTCCCACTTACCGCTTCTTTGACGAACGTCGTATTGTTGCGTTTTGCGATATATTCCACAAAGGATGTCTGTAAGGATGAGGCTCCATATGTGACGGAGGAGCCAAGATAACAGATATTCATTCCTTCAAGGGGGCTACTACTGAAAGGCACTACGTTTTCAATAGCGTACTCTTCGCTATTTCCTTCGAGTTTTTTCAATCGTTCGTCTCGCAAGAACCCAAACGGGGGGATGCCCCACTTACTGCCGCACAATAATAAGGAGACGACGACCGCGACAAGCAAAGCCGTCGTTCCGCTTAAAAGGCATATTTTTGCTTTCTTACTTTTCAACATAAAGATGTTTTTAATTAGCAGCTTTCCTTTTTGCCGCAAGTTCGGCTTGAATCTTCGCGCGATATGCTTCACCTGCTTTTAACTCTTTTTGCCATTCAAGTTCTTCTTTTTCGGCGCGAAGTTTCGCTTTTTGCTCCTCTTGAGCGCGTTTTTCGGGAGATAGCGCGGCAAGACGTGCCACTTTCTTTTCTTCCGCTCGTTTTGCCTTTTTCATCGCTTTTCCCTCTGCAATCGCTTTTTTATCGGCATTTTTCCGCGCTTTTTCATCCATTTTCTGATTATGTGCGGATAAGGCAGCTTCGTAATCGAGACCTTTTTTCGCACATTTTGCTTTTAAGGCAGCAACATAAGCTTCTTCGTTTTCGAGCAAGAACTTTTTTTCATCCTCCGCCGCTCTGACTTCGGGGGCGACCCATTCTTCGCCGGAAGACTCAGCATCAAGCCGCTGATATTCGCGAATCTTAATTTGCTTCTTCGCGATGGTTTTTTCGACGTTCAAGAATAACAAAAGCACAGCGAGGATGATGCCGGTTATCGTTTCAAGCCCCACAAAAGCAAAAGTAATCACGTTTTGCACATTCGTAGACTGCATTGCCGCGACCGTGACGCCATTGATATCTTCGGTGGGTGCGACGTAACCAGCCGATGAAAGCATCGCGTTGAAGACGCTTGTCGCCACGCCGATGGTGGATACGGCGATGATGTTATAAATCGACATAGCCATCCCATCGCACCGTATGCCGCTTTTCCATTCGATGTGATCAAGCCCATCTGCGAAAAGGGCCATAAACACATATGCGCAAGGAAGCCCTCCGATGTTTTTGATAAATTGACCAATAATCACGATAATCATATTTGTGGGGAACATCCAGCAAATACCCGAACCTAGCGCGTAAAGAAGGAATCCAAACATGGTGACATTGCGTTTCCCAAATTTCTTCGCAAGCGGCCACACCGCAAAAATGCCGATTCCCATCGGAATGCCGCCGATAACGGAAACAAGCGTTTGCGTAAACCCGTCGTTATAGGTGCCAAGAACATAGTTGCAATAATAGACAAGCCCGAGGTTTTTTAAAGAAGAAGCGATAGTGTAGATAAAGAAATATGCGAACATAATAAGCATGTATTTATCCGTTAAAACCACTTTCAGCTGCGTAGAAAAAGGAATTTTATTGTCTTTGGTTTCCGATTGTTCTTCCGTCACGCGCTCTTTCGTGAAATAGTATTCTAAAAGCGTCAAAGGTAGAGACAAAATGGAGATAATGCCCATGACCATGATCCATTTTGTTTTGTCTACGCCTAGCATCGGCATAATCACCATCGGGAACACGAGCGCGACTAAAATCCCGCTCATCATAATGGTGGAAATCTGATTGAACAC
>DBJG01000071.1 GCA_002296455.1 Caryophanales bacterium UBA782
GTTCTTTCTTGGACGTCCAGCATAGGCGCCAATTAAGCCCAAAGCACCAACAATGTACATAAAGACGGCGTTCGTGATGAAAGCAGTGCTGAGTTTAAGAGAATTGGCAATCTCGCCTTCAAGAGGATCGACCCAGCGGATATTCGCGTTGGAGGCAACGAAAAATTGTTTGGCGAAGAGGGCGAGCGTTGCACCAGCAATCCCTAAAGCGGCAACGAACAAATATAGTCCGCCACGTCCTTTACCTTTGATAAAAAAGGAGAGGAGAGGGAAAAGAATCGCTAAACAATCGCAAAGAAATGCGATGAATAAGCCCAAGCAAAGAGTGGTGTTTGCCTTCTCCAAGCCAAAAATGGCTTCAAAGCCAGTTCCCCAGTTTGGTATGTTGAATGCGTCCGCAAAAAGAACGCAGATGCCAATGAGGGCGAACAAACTCGTCGCGAGAGCGAGTACCGTATTACCATGATTTGATTTCTTCATATACAAAAATCCTTACGCCCAATAACTATACCCTTCAAAAAATACTTGGGCAATATTGTTTTACAAGGTAAAACTTGCTATTACCTCAAATGAAAAGGATAATCAAAAATATGAATCGGGTATTTCATAAAAAAACAATCCTCGTTGCACTTCTTGGCATCTCCTCTATTTCTCTTTTCTCTTGCACTAGCGGCTCTGGCTCGGGCGAGAGTTCCTCAAAGGATCTTCGCACTTATTCCTTCTTAGTTAATTATTATGACGATATCAACCAAAAAGTCGGTTATGACTACGTGGCTTATAACCAGCCATCTCGCGTCGTGAGAAAGATTGATTCGAATCCATTCTATGATTATCGCCCTCACAAAGACGTTGCTCCTGAAGCAGGAAAAAGACTCGCTTTCGATTCTTGGCAGGGTAACTACGATGAGATTGATCCTTCCTTGCCCCCTTATAGTGAGAATAAACCGGCTCCTGCAAAAGGAGATGTCATTGACATCAATCATATAAAAGGACCATGTTCGTTTTATCCAACGTTTAAAAAAGAAATAATTTCTTATAAAACGCGTTTTTATAATGGAAACGAATTGATAAAAGAAGGGGGTGCCGTTTTCGATGAGGGAAAGACTCATTCTTGGGGAGAGTTTGTAACACTGCCAGAAACGCCGAGCAAGGTTTCTCGCTATGGATATAAAAACGATTTCCTTGGCTATGTCTTCAGTGAGAATGGCGAAAATAAAACACCATTCGCCTCTTTAGAATCCGCCTCTTTCTATTCTGGAGAAGGAGAACCAAGTAAAACTACTTCGTTCTTTGATGAGAGTGGGAAGATGGTGTCACCTGCGTCCGTCGCCCCTGGCTCATTTTACGAGGATTGTTCTTCAAAGGATGCGAATGGATACTACACTTTGGATTTATATGGATTCGATGGTGAATGGAATTATCTTGCCTCCTTGGCCTCTGACACCCCTAAGATTTCGTATTACGCTCGTTATAAAGAAGATGAAAAAATAGCGTATGACATAAAAGTATTTCGGTCTTATGAAGAGTTTGAGAATAAGGCCAATCCAATTCGCGTTGCGAGCGCTTCCTATGCGACACAAATAAAGTTTTCAGAAGATAAACATACCTTAATTTTTACGAAAGATAGTGACAAAACAAATATTGTTTTGATGGATGAGGACCATCTTCCGATGAAAACAATTAGAAAGTGGATGGGCGTTTTTGCTAGTGACGAATCAGTAATTGAACAATATCGCGGAAAGCTTCTTTCTGATGAATATTATGTATTCGCGCCCTTGAACTTATTCCCAATTTCAATGGATTGTAAAATCACATTAATGGATTCTTTGGGAGAGAAAAAAGGATCGTTTCCAATTGCTTATGGCAACAAGATCAGCATTAATGATTCGGCGAAAACAGTTACGGTAAAAGACGCTGAAGACTCTGAAAAGTCAATTCCTTGGAATGATGGTGGCTGGAAGGCTACTTATTCAGAAGCCGATATTTCGTTGCCTGAGTCTTTAAAAGGGCAAGAGCTTTCTTTGAGTGACGCCATTGTTGGAGACATCATCCTTCAAGAGAAATAAAACGAACCGTTTTAATTTTCGTGAGCTTGCACTTGCTTTTTTATTTTGCGGAAAAACAGCCACACGGATGGCACGAATGCGAGGAGAATGAACGCAAAAGCGACGACAAACATATATTTGTTTGGAGCGGTGACAGTAGTCCCGTATGTTGGATCGGTGTAAGTTCCATAAGCCGCTCTCATGACCGCATCGCTTACTGCGCTTCCAATAATCATGGGAAGAAGCACTGCGAAAAACATTCTTACGCCTTGGAATAAACCAACTTCTTCTTTTGGCGTTTCATTTCGCACCATTGCTCCACAAATCGCGGTGCCGACCAAATATCCGCTCATCATGAGGATACCGCTTATGATTACGGCCCAAGTGTCAACGCTGAAGAACATAAGCAAAAAGCCAATCGCGGAAACTCCTAATGCGGGGAGGAGCAATTTTGTTTTCTCAAACCGGTCTAAGACTGTTAATCCTAGAACAATGACGACGAGACTTGCTACGACCATGATAACCGCAAGGGGGATATAAAAGTTCATTCCAGATAAAGCAAGCCCATGCAGTTCTGTTGCGTTTTGGAAATAGACCATAAAGTAAGGCATGAATGCGTCCATCGCCATGTTAAAGGTCATGAAAACAAGGAGAGAGATGTACAAATCCGGATTCTTCTTCACAACGCTCGGCTTAAAGCCATAGATTAGATTGTTCCAATAATTGGATTCTTTATTTGGCTTGATTTCGTCTTTAGGAAGCAAGAAGAAACTGGCGATTCCGATAAGCGAGGTAATCGCGCCGAAAATGATGAAGAAAATGAGCCAGGGCTTAGCCAAATAATCAGCAGCAGTGATTCCTTGGCTACGAATGACTTCTTGTTGATTTTTATCCGGTGTAGCGTTCGCACCCAAAGCACCAGCGACGAGCAAAACAGCGATTGTTGCAACAAGAGGCAAAACAGATAAAACAGCCTCCACTTTTCCGCGATTCTTCTCATTTGTGACATCAGTCACTCTTGCATTAAAAGCAGCATCATTCGCAGTACTCCCAAAGAACGTCATCACACAGTCGACAGCAACCATTGAAATACCAACTCCAAGTGCTGCTCCGCTTGCGCCGAACATCGCTTCGTTATTTCGATAAGAACACATGCCAAACAAGAAAACGGTGACGCCCCATATGGCATACCCACCAGCAATGAAGAGCTTTCGCTTTCCGAGTCGGTCACTGAGTGCACCCATAAAAAAGGTTGTCAATGTCGCGGCGATGGCACTTCCCACCGTCATCCACGTGATATACGTGTTGTCGTGAGCTTGGGAATAAACCCACATGTTAATGTAATTGTTTTCGATCATCCAAGCGAGTTGGCCCGCAAAACCAATCAAAATAATCGAAATCCATTCTTTTCGCGGTAATTTTGCATTATCCATACTTGCATATTATATGCTCTTTCTTGGACAAGGATATGCTAGAATACCTATGGATGGAATTTTATCGTTACGCATTCTTATTTTTATTCGGCGGTACCATCGGCTGGGTGATTGAACTTTTTTTCCGCCGTTTTGTCAGCCAAAAGAAATGGGTGAATCCAGGCTTCCTTACTGGACCATTCCTTCCTCTTTACGGCTTTGGTGTTGTCGGTTTTTATTTAATGTGCTCGCTCCCATGGAATGAATGGATTTCACCTTCTTGGCTCGCGACAGCCGTTGAGATTCTTGTTATCGGCGCTTTGATGACGCTTTTGGAATACATTGCGGGCATTGTTTTTATTAAGGGAATGAAAATAAAATTATGGGATTATTCCAACCGATGGGGGAATATTCAAGGGATTGTATGTCCATTGTTTAGCGCGATTTGGCTTTTGGCGGGCGTGGGGTATTTGTATCTTGTTCACCCCTGGATGAAAGCGATGAGCAATTTTATCGTTGGTGAAAATGTGATTTTAATTAGCGCGACATTAATTGGCTTCGCACTGGGGCTGCTCACACTTGATTTTGGTTATTCCGTGCACCTCGCCACGCGTATCCGTAAAGCGGTTGCCGATTCTCTTCTTGTTGTCGATTGGGACAGAATTAAGATTTTTATTCAGGAAAATGCAGAGAAAATGAAGAAAAAAGCCCCAGTCATTTTTGCTTTTTCCGAGAAAGTCTCTTCTCTTCCATCCCTTGTAAAAGAGTACGCGATGAAATTAAAAGAAACCCCAAAAGTGAAAGCCTATTATGAGCGTCTTGCGAAAAAAGAGGCTCAGCGCAAAGCCAAAAAAGAAACGAAGGCGAATAGTCAAACTGTTACTCAAAATACGGAGGAGGAATAAAAAATGCCTGCATGGAAAAGTGATACTCAGTTTGTGAGTTTTTTGGTTTTCTCCATTCTTTTTGGCATTTTTAGTCTTATTAATATCCTTACGGGGTTCTTCGAAAAGGAAAAACTTCGTCGTATTTCAAAACCATTTTGTCTTATTTTTCTAGGAATCGCTGCAGCGATTAGTCTTCCGGATTATTGTTTGATTTATATTGGCTGTTTTTTGGGGTCGATTGGTGACTTTCTTCTCTTGTATAAAAACAACAAGATTTGCTTAGTTTCTGGACTTTCTTCTTTTCTTCTTGGCCATTTCTGTTATATCGCCCAGACGATTGTTTATCTCTCTATGCACGGATTATTAGAGTGGTGGTCTTCACTTGTGATGATCGCTTTTTATCTAGTTGCCGCTCTTGCGGTTGTCTTTCCTATTTGGGGGCTTACGAAGCATAGCAAGTTGTTTACCATCTCCGGTACTCTATATTGCACCACGCTGCTTTCCGTCATCGCTTCAGGTGCGTTAGGTCTTTTCTTCCTTGGCGCACGTTGGTACATTTTTGTGATGATCGGAGGCATTTTCTTCTTTGCGAGTGATTTAATTCTCACTTCTACGATATTCCGTCATGATTTTCCACGCCGCGATTTCTATATCATGCTCACGTATTTGCTTGGCGAAGCGGGTATTGTGTTCGGGATGATATTCACTATCCTTTAATGTATTCTACGAATTTTTGAAGCGCTTTGTAGCGATGACTGCAGTGGTCTTTTTCTTCTTGCGAGCAAGTTCCAAAGTCCAAATTGGTTTCATCGCAGTGAAAAATTGGGTCGTAGCCAAAGCCACCTTCACCTACGGGTTTAACCAAAAGATGCCCCTTGCATACCCCTTCAAAATAAAGCGGTTTTGCGTTTGCGTTGAGCAAAAAGCAAATACAGCAATGGAATTCTGCCGATCTATCCTTGTCTTGTAACTCTCGATTGATTTTGGCAAAAGTGGCAGGATAACCGCCATTCCCTTTCGCGTAGCGAGCACTATAAATGCCAGGAAAGCGATTCCCTAACGAGGCGATTTCGATCCCAGAATCATCGGCGATGACTGGCAAGGTTGTTCTCACTGTGACATCTTTTGCCTTGATAAAAGAATTCTCTTCATATGTGTTCCCGTTTTCAATCGCGTTGCAGGTAATGGATAATTCCTTAAGGCTATGTGCGTGAATTCCCAAAGGTGTTAACATTTCCCGGTATTCTTTCATCTTCCCTTCATTATTTGTAGCGATGACAATATCTGTGATTTTTTCCATAAAAATGTTCCCACTCTTTATTTTAATCAAATTTTCTGAATTTGCATTTCTAGATAGTATGTCTTTTAAAAAAAAGAACCCCTCCCTAAAGAAGAGAGAGGGGTAACAATTTGTAGTAGTTTTTATGATTTTAAGACAAATGCTTTCATAATATAAATTGCAATGAAAGCGAGGGAGCAACAAGCAACGGCGATATCTTGCTTTTTGAAGCGTCCAGAAGCAAGAGTCATAATCGTGTAAAAAATGAAACCGAATGCGATGCCGTCGCTAATGCTATAAGAGATGGTCATGACCAAGACTGTGAAGAATCCACTTCCGACAGCAACCCAATCTTTCCATTCTAGTTTTTCAAGGTTTTTGAACATACAGACGCCGACATAGACAAGCGCTAAACCCGTAACGGAGCTAGAAGAGAACATCGCTAAAGCGGGATAAATCGCTAAACTGAGGGCGAAAAGAAGACCTGTTGTGACGGCAGCTAATCCTGTTCTAGCGCCAGCGGCAACGCCGGTCGTGCTCTCAACAAAAGAAGTGATTGTGGTGGTACCACATACTGCTCCAAGGCAAGTACCAACGGCATCGGTCACCATCGCTGGGCGGTCATCAATCATGATTCTGCCATTTTCATCGACCATACCTGCGCCAGCCTCTACGCCAACAAGCGTGCCAGCTGTGTCAAAGAAATCGACGAATAAAAGCGAAAATGCGAGTGCGATTGCAACGGGGTTAGCGAAAGCGTCAAACCCATAGAAGCAAATCCCGAAAACTTTGCTAATGTTTCCGATTTCCTTAATGTCATAAGCGGAATCGTAGAAAGTGGGCATCCCCTCAACGCCAGCTTGCCCCATAGAAGCACAAACGATAGCCATTACAACGATGGAAATAATGACAGCGAACTTGGAGACCCAGAAAGCCCATTTTGTCTTTTGTGGGAGGGAAGAGAGAACAATGACGATAATGATGCCAGCAATTCCTGCGATGACGGTTGGACTTTTGAAATCGCCAAGGGAAACAGCAGTAGAACCATCCGGAACGACGATGCCAATGTTCTGAAAGCCGATAAAGGCAATGAAAAAACCAATCCCTGCGGAAATGGCAAATTTGAGCGACTTTGGAATATTGCGGACAACCCACGCACGAAGCGGGGTAACGCTGATGATGAGGAAGAGGATACCATCTACAAGCACGATGGCCATGGATTGAGCTAAATTGAAGCCCATCTTTAGCATGACCGTGTAGGCGATTAATGAATTTAGCCCAAGACCGCTTGCTAATCCGATCGGTAATTTGCCATAGAGCCCCATAATGACGGTTGTGAGTGCAGCGCCGATGGCGGTGGCGGCAAAAATACCAGCTCTTACTTGATCGACTGTCGCCCAATTATCCCCGTATAGGAGGATGTAGCGAATTCCATCAATAACCTGGACGTTCCCCCCTAAATTTTCAGTTTTTACGAGGTTAGCCCAACCTCCTGAGAGCATGTTGGAATTGAGGGGCAATATGTAAAACATCGCAAGAAATACGACAAGGCCTCCTAAGAGTTCCCTCGCGATGTTAGAACCTCTTGCGGAAATTGAAAAGTATCGGTCAATCCACGACCCGAATTTCGTTTTCGGATGCCAACTTCCGTTCTGCTCCTTCTGAATGGCTACACTTTCTTCCATTTTTTGAATCCTCCTATGAGAAGAAATTGGCGGAATCATAATGGGTGTGGGAGAAGCAGAAAAGCGAAAAAGAGCGATTACCCCGCGCTCGTTCAGGCTTTGATCGTAGTGCCTCACTTTATGGATGAGGCGTAGA
>DBJG01000035.1 GCA_002296455.1 Caryophanales bacterium UBA782
CGCACGCCAGCTTCGCGGGTGTAACATTCGATGATTTCTTTTAAACCAGCTTCCGTGAATTCGATTTCCCCTTCTTTCACGCCATTAAAAGCCATTTGCTTCTTAATCAAGAAACCAGTTGCGATTTGAATCTTCTCAAGTTCGGTGTAAGAAGGAACTTCGATAAGTTCAAGTCGGTCAAGCAGCGGCGCGGGCACATTCTCCAAATAGTTCGCGGTGCAAAGGAATAAAACATTCGACAGATCGTATGGTTCCTCTAAGAAATTATCATTGAACGCTGTGTTTTGTTCAGGATCAAGGACTTCAAGCATCGCGCTAGAAGGATCGCCTTTGTAATTCGCTCCACCGATTTTATCGATCTCATCGAGGAGAAAAACAGGATTATTCACGCCTACGCGCGTCATACCTTGAATAATTCTTCCTGGCATGGAGCCAACATACGTACGGCGATGTCCACGGATTTCCGCTTCATCGCTGATACCGCCTAATGACGCTTTAAAAAATTTGCGTCCGAGCGCTTTAGCAATGCTTCTCCCCAAAGAAGTCTTTCCGCATCCAGGCGGCCCGTAGAAGCAAAGGATCGGAGCTTTGAGGTTGCCTGTGCTCTTTTTCACAGCGAGATATTCGATAATTCTCTCTTTGACTTTCTTCAAACCATAATGGTCCTCATCGAGAATCTTCCTCGCGTTTTCGAGGTCTTCATTATCTTCCGTGTGCTGATACCAAGGAACGTTCATAAGCGTCTCAACATAAGTCATAATAAGAGACGCTTCCAAAGACGCTTCCGGCATCATTTCGTAGCGACGTAATTCATGAAGGACTTTCTTTTTGACGTTTTCTGGATATGGGTTCTCTTCTAAACGCTTTTTGATGGCGTCTTCGCTATTTTCGTCAGATCCCCCTTCTCCAAGTTCATCCTTAATCGCCTTCATTTTCTCACGAAGGTAATATTCTTTTTGGCTCTTCTCCGCTCTCCTACGAACAGTATCGTTGAGCTTATTGTCAAGATTAGACATCTCATTCTGCTCTTGGAGCAAATTGAGAATCATCTTAAGTCTTTCATTGCTATTGATTGTCGATAAAAGCTCCTCTTTTTGCGCAGAGGTGAGTGGTAAATATGCGCCTAAAGTATTGCTCAAATCGTTTGGCGAAATGCCACGGTCGAGCGTTTTCAAAGCGCTACGAGGGATACTTCTACCAAGCGAAGGATTATTCGCGAGTAAATCAACGATGGAGCGAATGAGTTGCTCCTCTTCGCTTTTCTCGCCCAAAATATCTTCTAAAATCTCCCCATCGGCAAGATAAGTATCGTTCTCAAAACGGATGTTCGATAATTTTACGCGCTTTGTTGCGTACACGCGCAAATCGTATTGTTCGTTTTGCTTTTGGTCACCTGCAAGTAAAGCCGTAATTCTACAAAGGGAGCCAACAAGGAATAACTCCTTGCTTGGATCAAGGATATCCTCTTGGTTGCTATCTTTTTGGGCGGTGATGAAAATCAAAGAATTATAGGTTTTTTTGGCCTCATCCACTGCTTGTACGCTAAAAGCACGGCCGACCCCGATCGATTCAGAGGTAGAAGGGAATACGAGTAAGCCGCGCGTGATGAGCAGAGGCAAGGTGAGTTTATTTTCGTTATTTGGCATCGTTTGCCCCTCCTTTCACTCGTTATATTAATACGAATGAATTGATTTTTATTTGCTGACGCTCAAGATAAAGTCGTGAATCTTTTGATCGCGGAGCATGCTTGCCCAACGTTCTTTGTCTTGATTCATGTATTTGAGGATATCTTCCGCTTTCATTCCGTATTCAGCGGCACGTTTCTCGCTTTCAGCTTTGAGATCGTCATCAGTAACGGTGATTTTCTCAGCTTTGGCGATTTCGTTAAGCGCGAGGAAGCCTTTGATGTTCTTTTCGGCTTCTTCTTTATAATTTTTCTTCAAATCTTCTTCTTTAGCACCGGTGATTTGGAGATATTGTTCAAACGTCAAACCATTGTTCTCGATTTGTTTCTTGAATTGATTCTCCAAGGCAGCGGCTTCATTTAAAATCACTTCATCCGCGATTTCATACTTTGTGCCATCGACGATTTGTTTGACGATATCAGCATAATATTGGTTGTCAGCTTCGCGGACTTTTCCTTCGAGAATTCTCGTTTTCTCGAATTCTTTAAGGCCATCGACAGTCGTGACGTCTTTGATTTCAAGGTCTTTCACTGCTTCGTCATTCAAAGCCGGGACCTTTTTCTCCTTGACTTCGTGGATAGTGCAATCGAAGATCGCTTTCTTTCCTGCAAGTTCCTTCACGTAGTTCTCTGGGAAGGTGATTTCGATGGTTTTCTTTTCGCCGTTTTTCACGCCAACAAGCGCATCTTCGAAGCCTGGAACGAATTGGTTACTACCGAGTTCAAGGCTGTAGTTCTCGGCTGCGCCACCATCGAAAGGAACCATATCACCCTTTTCGTTAGCGGTTTTGCCTAAGAAATCGAAGACAACCGTATCGCCAAGTTTCGCTGGTTGATCAGTTACAACGAGTTCAGCATTTGCTTTAAGACGGCTATTGATACTATCTTCCACTTCTTTATCAGTCACACTTGGGGCGACTTTCTTGGCTTTGAGCCCTTTGTATTCACCAAGCGTCGCTTTTGGCGCGGTGACAATGGTGTAAACAATGGTCAATTCATCGAAAGTAAGCTTCGTGACATTAACATTAGGACGGAAGAAAGGCTCAAGTTTTTCTTCAGTGATTGCTTGAGCAAACACAGGGTTAAGAACCTCTTCAATCGCTTCATTGAAGACGGCTTCTTGACTGGTATATTGACGAAGCATCGCTTTTGGCGCTTTGCCTTGACGGAAGCCTTTGACGGTGACTTTGCTGCTCACTTTGTCAAAAGCGCGTTCTTGAGCTGTTTTCCAAAGGTCTTTGTCCACTTCAACCGTGAGTTCAATTTTGCTGTCGCCGATTTTCTTGATGGTGCGTTTCATAATTTATTACCTCTTAATGTGCTCTCTTTTAGAGAGAATAAAAACGTTCACGAGGAAGAGTATACTCTAGGACTATAGCCTTTGCCAAAAGAAATCACGCAAAAATCGCTTAAGTTTGCCTCGAAAAGGAAGAAAAGGTTCACTCCGAGAGCGGAGGGATAGAATTTAATAGGGAAGAGACTTTGTCTTTGAAAGAAGCAAGTTCCTCTTTCTTTACGTCTAGCTCGCTCATAAGGCGATGATTATCGTTTTGTAAATAATCAAAAGCAAGAGAAAGGAAAGTCGCTAATAAAAGAGCCTCGCTTGCTTCATCAAAAGGGCTAAGTGGAAATAAAGCCAAGGCATATTCACTAAACAAAGAATAAGCGATGCCACTAACGCTAGGGTCTTTTGCAAAGGATTCAAGGTCTCTTTTAAATGCATTGTAAATAGGCCCAGCAAAGGGAGGGGTTGTATTCTTCGGTATCAAATGATAGGTTGCATTCCCTTTCACCAAGGCAACTTCTTCATCGTATTTGCAATTGACGAGCAAAAGGAACGCATAAGTTTTTACATTGGGATGGATGGTCGAAGTAAGTAATGATTTTATCTCGGGCAAAAACGGATCAACGGCGACATGAGAAATCGCTTCTAGTGTTGCTAAAGCCTCATAATCCCCCTTTGGATGAGAAAGGTTTTTCTTCGCCTCTTCAATGGATAGAGGCTTACTCGCCAAAGACTCTTTTTCTTTTTGACGCAAATAAATGGGGAGAGCCTTTAATTTCTCTTCGACTTCTTGCGAGACGTAAGGGTAATTTTTGAATTCTTCGTAATCCGCATAAGCGTCGTCAAATTCGTTAAGGAGAATCCGAAGCTCAAAATTGTGTTTCAGCGTCAC
The DNA here is from genome assembly GCA_002296455.1 of Caryophanales bacterium UBA782. GTDB lineage: Bacteria > Bacillota_I > Bacilli_A > RFN20 > CAG-826 > UBA4951. The sequence continues at coordinate 3,862 of DBJG01000035.1, forward strand.
GAGCGGATTATAAGCAAACAATGTTTTTCGATAGGTATAAAAAAGTTCCATTGCTTCTTTACTTTTCCCTAGGGCCAAAAGGGCACTCGCCCGATAAAAAAGTGCTTCTCCGTCTTGACTCCCTTCCGTCAAAGAAAGAATCGATTCATATTTTTTATTGGTAAAAAGGTCTTTTAAAGAATCCATATATTAACGTCTCGTATTCACAACAATCGCACCATGACATACATTGCCATCGCACGCCTTTTTTCCACCACTTGAACCGCTCTTTGAGCAGCTTGCCAATAGAAATAACAACGAGATGGCCAAGATAGCTATTGTTTTCTTTGAACGATTTTCCATGCAAAACATTTTAGCCGTTTTTCATTGCTTTAAAAGTGCTTTGCGCCATATTTCGGTCAATTTCTCTAAAGAAAATGACGCATTCGCGGGGCTTGAAGAAGGCAAGCAAAGGAAAGGTACACCATAATGATCGCCTTTCATGAAATAGCGATAAGCAGTTTTGCCATTACAGCATATTAAGCGAATTCTTGAAGATGCTAGAAGCGTAGATAAATCACTTGGCTTAGCGTCAATAATCGAAGCGTCGCTCGCTCCTTTGATTCTTAGTGATTCAATCGCATCGAACAAAGCAATATTATGTTTTGTTAGCAAGGCTTGCTTTTCTTCGATATTATCAGGAACTTTTTCATTATAAATCGCAGCAAGAATCTCCCAAAAACGATTCTTTTTATTGCCATAATAAAAGCCTTCTTCTCGACTTTTTGGACTAGGAAAGCTCCCCAAAATAAGGATTTCACTTTCCAATGAATAAAACGCGTCAAATGGATGCTTATCAAACTTATCCATCACTACCGATTATAAATCGAAAACAACCGCGGTTTTATTTTCAATCGCGTAAGAGGCGAAATAGGACATGTATTTATAAAATGGACGGATTGCTTTTTCTAAAGAAACATCGGCAAGGCGAGAGTCGCTATAAGACTTGAGCTTCACTAATGCATCCCCATCGACCTTGAGAAATACTTTATCTAAAAATGTCAAACCCGTCGCATTGCTTAGCTTATTGAGGTAGTCGTCCGCTGTTAGCCAACGAGCGAGTGTCATCGGGATTTTGAAAATCTCAAACCCAGAAGTATATTTTCTTGGGCGGACATCCTCTATCGCTTTTTGGTCGAAAGGAAGAACCATCGCGCGTGGATGATCATCCACTGCTACATTTAAAACGGGAGTTCTTTCTTCTTTCGGTTCATTCTCAATGCGTGGGAAACCGTAATTATTGTTTCTTTGAAAGGAATTGCGTCCGTTGTTTTGATTGTTCCTTTGGTCTTTGTTTCGCCTATTATTATTGTTCCGATCCTTATCACGGTTTTGGTGACCATAGTTTCTACGGTCCGCTACATACCGACCGCGATTTTGACCTTGTGAGCGATTTTGCTCATTTCTTGATGTGTTCGTTTTTTTGCTATTTACGTCATTCATACTCAACTATTATAGGATTTTAGAGATTTGATAGAAAGCGAAGGAATCAATTAGAGAAAATTTGAATCAAAATCAACGATGAGGGCATACCTAATTGGAGACCGATGCCTGAAACAGACAATTTGTACCCACGCAATAAAACGCTCTTAGTCATCCCCTCTTTACGAAGCAAGGGCCGTGAGAAAAAAGAAAAAGGTTTCTTCCGAAACCCAATCAATGATGCGCTTGGCGCGCCCGAGCCGACTCGAACGGCTGACCCACAGCTTAGAAGGCTGTTGCTCTATCCGGCTGAGCTACGGGCGCAAGCGAACAATAATATACACTTTTTCTTTCTTGTTAGGAAAACTTTTCGCTACAAATGAAGAAAAGAAGGGAAATTCATTAAGTCAGCAAACTTCTTCAATACGTAAAAAGGATGGTTTGCTTTCCCAAAACCATAGCTAGCGTAAACAAAGGGGGCATTTGCTTTATTGGCTTCCTTCTCATCCATTCCAGTA
>DBJG01000069.1 GCA_002296455.1 Caryophanales bacterium UBA782
AAACTAAATAGTTGTCTCCCGCGAAATTATGTCAAGTGTTTTTTTCTTTTAAAAATGTGAAGAAATCGCCGCCAATACAGGGGGAGGATTTCAAAGACGCTTTAATCATCGAAAAGAATTTGCTGATATTTCATTAGCAAAATACTGTTCGCCAGTAAATTGGTTTGATTAACGCAAAATTTCAATCGGTTTGTCTAACACAACACATAGCTCAACACGTGCGATTCATTCGCGCTTAAATTGCAAAAAAGAAAACGTTCCCGACTGGGAACGCTTTTTTCTTGATTGGTGCCCCGCCGCAGAGTCGAACTACGGATTGGTCCTTACCATGGACCCGTTATACCGTTTAACTAGCGGGGCAAGAGGCAACAAACGCTGCGAGAGAGATTATAGGTTACTCTTTTTTCCCTTTCAAGGTAAAACGCAACGGATTTAATGAATCTTTACTCCTTTGCTTTCGAAACGAGCTCGCCAAACAAATCATAGACGGAAGAATCCGTGATTCTCACATTCACAATTTCACCAAGTTTTAATTGTTCCTGGCTCGTAAAATAAATGTTTCCGTCAATATCATCTGGCGCGTTCCAATAGCTTCGGAAAGTATAGCGATTGCGGTCCGCGTCGAAAGAAGTGACAAGCCCTTCCATCGTTTCGCCGATATGAGCCTCATTATTCTCCGCGGATATCTTTTGGGCGAGTTCCATGATTTCTTTTTGCCTTCTCTTTTTTCGCATATAAGGGATTTGATCAGGGTAAGAATACGCCGCAGTGCCCTCTTCCCGGGAATAAATGAAATCGCCAAGGTGGTCAAAACGAATTTCTTTAATGAAAGCGAGAGCCTCTTCGTGGTCCTCTTCGCTTTCACCAGGGAATCCACTGATGAGGGTGGTACGCAATACGGCTTTTGGCATCAACGTTTTAATCCGTTTAAACAAAGTAATCATCTCTTCTTTTGTGCCATGTCGGTTCATTAGTTTGAGCAAATGGTTGCTCGCGCATTGCACTGGTACGTCGAAATAAGGTTCGATGGATTTTGAGTCGCGAATGAAAAGGAGTTCCTCTTCGGTGATCTCTTCCGGGTACAAATAAAGAAGGCGAATCGAATAAAAGCCAATCTCGTCTAACGCTTTTAATAAATCGAGCATATCCGGTTTATGCGAAGGGAAATCACACCCATAATGCATCGGGTCTTGTGAAATGACGGAAATCTCTTTGATACCTGAGGCTAATAGTGTTCTCGCTTCTTCTAATATTTCTTCGAAAGGTCGGGACAAATAACGGCCGCGAATGTAGGGAATCGCGCAAAAAGAGCACATATTGTTGCAGCCTTCGCTGATACGAAGATATGCAGAAAAGTCGCCTGTTGAAACAACGCGGTGCAAAGGCGAGATGGGAACAATGTCATGCCGATTTAAAAGGGAGGAAAGAATCTCATGAAGGCGCGAATAGTCGCGGAGAGGAACCCATCTATCCACTTCTGGAATGGCTTTTTTAAGTTCGTCAAGATTTCGTTCCACGAAGCAACCCGTTGCCACGAGTTTGGCCTTGTATTGGCTCATCTCCAAGATCTTATCAATCGCTTCTTTTTTCGCATCGCCGATAAAACCACACGTGTTCACGATGATCAAATCCGCTTCCGCGGGATCGTTTGTGATTTTGTAATCGCCGTCTCGAAACATCGCAAGCATCATCTCACTATCAACGAGATTTTTGCTGCAACCTAGTGAAACAATCCCAACGCGTATCATAAGCGGTGATATTTCTCCAAAAGTGTGTGAAGCGAAGGAAGACGTTTTTCAAATTCATCGAAACAAGTGATTCTCCATGTCCAGTTAATATTGTCAATAACGCTTGGAACATTGAGACGTGCCTCGCTTCCTAACTTCAAAACGTCTTGGAGCGATAATAAGGCATATCCTGCCGGCAAAGAGAGTTCATAGGCGATCATCTTGTCCACGATATCGCCATCGGTGAAACCCAATTGATTCAAAGAGGAAAGCCATGCATTCTTCTCTTCCTCAGGAAGGGAAAGAAAATAGCCTTTCATCGTGTCGTTATCATGCGTTCCCAAATACGCGACCATGTTTTCTTTTTTCCACTGAGGATCATGATTGATTTCTGCGTCATGAAAGGTAAATTCCACGACGTTCATACCAGGGAAGTTATAGTGGTCGCGAAGCGTGAGGACTTCTTTGCGAAGATCGCCCAAATCTTCGGCGATAATATCCACGTTGGGGATTTCTTTGAACATCTTATCGAAAACTTCATACCCTGGCGCTTCCACCCAAGAGCCATCGACCGCAGTTGGGCAAGATGCGGGGATTTTCCAATATGTGTCAAATGCCCTAAAATGGTCAAGGCGAAGGATATCGTAAAGAGAAGCGTTCCGCTTAATGCGATTCAAAATAAGAGAATATCCTTCTTTTCGAAGCCGTTCCCAATTGTAAATCGGGTTTCCCCATCGTTGCCCAGTCTTTGAGAAATAGTCCGGCGGGACGCCTGCAATCCAAGCTGGTTCTTTATTTTCGCCAAGCAAGAATTCGTCTTGCGCTTCATAAACATCGCAAGAGTCATATCCGACATAAAAGGGCAAATCGCCGATAATTCGAATATCTTTTTGATTCGCATAACTCTTGAGCTTTAGCCACTGATCATACAATGTTTTTTGGAGCCAAATTTCATAATCTGCGGCGAATTTCTCTTCTTTGGAAAGTCCTTCGTATCCTTTCTGAATTTTGTCTTGTTTATCCTTTGGCCAATGATCCCAGCCTGCAAGACGTTCGCTCCGCTTCATCGACATGAAAACCGACCAATTTTTGACCCAAGGGTGAATAGAGATGAATTCTTCTAAACATTGAGGATCTTTTGATAAGGCGGTTTTGTAGGCTTTATCAAGATAAGGAGTTTTATAGATGCGTATATCCTCATAATGGACACGGTCCATCATTTCATTATAAGAAACTGGCTTTTCAATCAAGCCATCTTTCCATAGCGCTTCCAAATCCACATAAAGCTCATCAAGGGCGAAGCTCGAAAAAGGCTGATATGGGGAGTGCCCATAGCCTAGCGGATTCAAAGGAAGGATTTGCCACAAATGGAAATCAGCTTCTTCCAAAAGATCGACAAAACGATACGAATTTACCCCGAAATCGCCGATTCCAAAGCGTGAAGGAAGAGCGCTAATAGGACAAAGAATGCCAGCGCAGCGTTTCATAAAAGTCTCCTTATTATTCTTTAACATGCGCGCCAAGAGGAGGAATCTCCACTTTCACGATGTTTTTCTCTTTGTAGTATTTTTTCATGCCATTGATGAAATCATTTTCTTCCTCTTTAGGCACGAAATTGATCGTCGTTCCAACAAGTCCTCCCCCCATCACGCGTGAGGCTCCTTTTTTGAGGAAAAGGTTCGCACGGTACACAGCCTCCATTGGACTTCCTTCGAATTTGCCAGGGATCATTGCGTTCTTTAATAAAGTTTCTTGTGAGATTTCAGTCTCTCTTTCGAGTTCGAGGAAGGCTTCGCAATTATGATTGAGAAGCGCTTCATAAGCACGCTCCACACGTTTTTCCTCGCCATAGAAATGGCGTGCTCTATCAATCGCACGATTCGGTAATAAAGAGCCATCCCCTTTGCTCAAGCGATCGACGAAATCCTTTTCATCCACGTCGCGGAGAACTTCTTGATGAAAAAGCTTTTTCGCCACGCTTTTCATGTCACGAGGCATTTCACTATATAAGTCGCTAAGCCCAGCATGCGAAGCGCCTGGATTCACTAAAATAATAGACAAATCCCAGTCAGAAGGGAACGAAATCGGCTCCACAATGGGTTTTGTGACGTCAAAAAAGTCAAGATAAGCGATGCCGCCGAACGAACTTCCGCATTGGTCAAGGAGCCCGCTCGCTTTTCCAAAATAGACATTTTCGGCATATTGTCCCGCAAGAGCCATGTCCATGCGTGAGATTTTGTCATCGTTATAGAGGTAGCTGATGGCTTCGGCGATGAAAAGTTCATATGCAGCGCTACTAGAAACACCGGCGCCGGGGAAGATATCGCTTACCATCGAGGCGTGAAATCCGCCTACTTTGTATCCCATTCTCGCAAGGGCGCTAAGCACACCGCGAGTAAGACTTTTAG
>DBJG01000063.1 GCA_002296455.1 Caryophanales bacterium UBA782
ACGCTTCATCAAGTCGATACCCGTTCCTCCCTCAAAACAGCTTTTCATCAAAGTCGCGCTGCCACTTAGTTTGTCTTTATTTTTCATGCTCCTATCTTGGCTCATTTTGCTCTTCGTAGGCGTTGTGTCCATCACCACATTTTCGTGCGGGGGTTTGCTTAGCCTCGCTTTGATCGCATTGACGAGTCTTGTCTCTCTTTTCGAAGAGCTCAAAATCAAAAGGAACAAGCCGAGGAATTATCTCCTTTCCACCCTATATGGGTATCTACTGCCCTTCCTTTTCTTCCTTTTGTCGATTTTGCTTGCCTATTACAAGATAGATATCCTTTGCATCTATCTATTCGGCTTCTTGCTCATTCTTCTCTCCGCCTTGCCCTTCCTCATCCATTTGAAAAGCAGGGCAATCAATCTCTTTTTGGAATTGGAGGTCATCAACTAATGGGCAGGAAAAACATCATTATTTTGCTGCTTATGCCATTCCTTGTCGCTTTGGCATGTCTCACTTCAATCAATGTGACGTTCCATTTGATTGATACCGACATCATCGGAATCAGTTGGGATTATCGGGCGAATGAGGCCTATCGCGTATCCGATGAGGCATATGAATTAAAGGCGATTGGCCAAAATCAAAAGAATTACCCCGTGTTAGGCGCTTCTTTGGTTTGGACAGTGAGAAATGCGGATTCGAATGACGCATCGGTTCACGCCAAAATCGTGGATGGGAATAAGTTATTCGCCATTCGTTCAGGGAATGTGATCATCTCCGTAGCCAACGAAAAAGGGACTGTGCGGAAGCAAATGAACGCACTCATATACGATAATTCCGCCATCATCATCAACCCCCTTCATAAAGGCAGTGGCTCCAATATCGATTCGAAGACGTATTTCGGTCAATACGATCTGAAGGATTCGCGAGAAAAAGTGAATGCGAAGATCCCTCTTTCGGTGACGACTTATCCCGCTTATTTGAAGGAGAGTCTCGAAATCAGCCATCTTTCGCGGAATTTGAGTTTTGATGAGGCAAACTCCACGTTGACGGTTCATGATGCTTTCGCAAAGGAAGAAGAATGTCGCATTTCCTTCTCCTTTGAAGGGAAGAGCGATATCGAGCAAGACGCGTCGTATTCCTTTTTCCTTGTCAAAGACGGCGTGAACGTTTATTCCTATGATGACTTATTGTATTGCACGAACCAGTCGGAAAAGGGCGAAGTGGCGGTTCTTCAGACCTCTTTGGAGAGCGAAGAGAATCTCGAAAGCGATGATGACGCCGCTCTCTTTGGGAAAAAGGTTGACGGGAAATGGAATTTCGCCAATGAAGTCTATTCTTTCTCGACCCATTGGAATTCTTCCTATATCGACCAGTGGAATGACTATTGCGCGACCCATAAGGAATATTCGCCTCTTTCTAGTAAAGTTCTAGTGGGAATTCGCGTACAGAAGGATTTCTATGGCAATGGCTACACCATCAATCTCCATAACTTGACCTACCCCTATTCCTCTAGTTCCGTCAATGGGGTAAGAGTGCCTTCGCTCACGAAGGAGAATTTATTCCGTGGGCCTCTTTCTTTCTTTGCCTTGGGTGATCCAAACGCGATGCCTTTGATCACCGCCTATGGTCAAGATAATATCGGAATGTATCTAGACGGGAATAATATCACGCTCAATGACATTCATTTGAAGAACTGTGATTTCGGGGACAATCTCGCGAATCTTGAATACGTGGGGACGACGTTAGAGGCTTATGGAAAGAATATCGTGATTAAGAACTCCCGCCTTTCTAGCGGCAAGACGGTAATGAGGGCCTTTTCTAGCGACGTTCTTTTGGACAATTCCTTGTTGTCTTATGCGCGGAATTTTCTCCTTTCCCTTGGAAGCTACGAATATCTTCCTGTCGACGAATTGACGGCTCATTCCTTCACTCTTTCTACAGGAACGAATCAAAACGCCACGCTTCCAGATTATTGCCTAGCCACGGGGGAAGCCGACAAAATGATGACCGATTTTATCTCTGGAGAGACTCATTCCCATATGAAAGAGGCGCTATTCTCGCTCCAAAGTGGGCTCGATTACACAAACGAGGATATCTCTTCCCTTTATAAAGGGCATGTTGAGGTAAGGGACACTTATTTCTACATGAGCAATATCGCTTCCATCGCTATGGAAAGCATGTTCAATGGCCCATATCTTTATTCTTCTATCCCTTCCTTAATCGGAAAGACATTTGGATCCCTCTCGCAAGAAGGGAAAAGCCTCGTTCCGCTCGAAGCCAAAAACTGTGGTGGTATTTCCTACCCGATAGAGCTCGTTATTTCTGGGAAGACGCGTTTTTTCGACTATAAGGAAGAAAAAGGAATGGATCTATCGGGGCTCATCTCCGAGAACATCTCCAAAATCGCCAATTCCATCCTGACGGACAAACAAGTGTCGATCACCATCGATGATATCTTCTCAGTGAAATCCCTTCTTTACCGCGAAGCGCGGAAAAAGAAACTTCTTTATGAGGGCTCGATCGCGGTGCCAATCGCCTTTTATGGGGGAGGGGCAAACTATTCCAAGGTGATTTATAATAGAGATGCGGAAGTGCGAGGGCATCTAGCAAAAGAGCTCAAAACTGATATGCTGAGCGAGCTATTTGCGCTTGGTTCCTCTTCCGCGAGCTCTTTGGTAGGGATTAGAGCGATGATGAAACGCTCTGTCCTTGCCACCATCGGTTTCAACGATTTCCGTTTCTATTTGCTGAAAGGAGACGGGTATTTATTTGGGGAAACCCCGAAAATCGCAGATTTGGTCGCCAATTCCATATGAGGAGAAATATTATGAAAAAGATTGTCAGAAAAGCCTTGTTGTCCCTTTGCTCCGTCTTCGCGGTGCAATCTATCGGCAGTTGCTCTTTCTTCCCGCAAAGCGAAGCAGTGACCAATATCAAGAACATCGACGTTAAACAAGATGAAAGTGGGAACACCGTCATCACAATTCATTATACCGACGTCAATGCAGAGCCGACATCTTTCACCATTCCCAAAGGGAACGATGGAAAGAAAGGGAATGGCATCAAGAATATCGAATACACACCCTTGGAAGATGATACTGGTACGATTCTCACTATTTATTTCACCGATGAGAGCGAAGAACCCGTCTCTTTCCTCGTCAAAAACGGAGAGGGGAAGAAAGGCGAGGACGGGGGTGGCATTTTCGAAGTATTTTCCGAAAGGGACGCAGAGAATAAACGTACGAGAATCACAATTACTTTCACCGATGAAAGGGCGCCAATTACCCTCTATATTCCAGATGGAGAAAAAGGCGAAGAGGGCAGGTCAGTCGCAAGCATTAGCCAAACCTCGTCTGAGGATGGGACCAAATACATCGTCACCTTCTTGGATGAATCCGGGAATGTCATTTCCTCCATTGAGCTCCCTAGGGCCAACACTTGGCTTTCGGGGACGACTACGCCAAAAGATGAGAATGGGAATGACGGCGACTTCTATTTCGAGACAAGCCATTACTACGTTTACCAAAAACTCAATGGCAAATGGAGCAAAATCGCTGAGCTTGGCGCCGCGAAAGAAAGCGAAAAGACCTATGAGGTCAAATTCGCGGTCAATGACACAAAAGAGGAGCCTGGCGAAATCATCTCTGGGAAGACCATCTATTCAATTCCCGAGGGGAGAAATTTCTATGCCGCCTCTTTCGAGCTCCCCATCGCGACTCGCAAGGGCTATCGTTTCTCGGGATGGATCACTTCGAAGGATTACAATGTCACCTTAGGCTTATTCACGAATCTGACAGAAGTCTATAAAGACATGACTCTCTACGCTTATTGGACGAAATAACGACGAAAGAGGGAATGCGTCTAAAACAACATCGATTTGGCACACTCGTCGCTTTTGTGGCGACTATCGGAAGCATTTCCGTCGGCTTTTCATCTTGGGCGATTATGGGTGGCGATGCATAGGGGACGCTTTTATGTTTCATAGCGATTATCAAGACGATAGAAGTGGCAATGGATTTCATAACAAGACAAACACGCTCGATTTCGCTTTTGGTTCAAAAGGCGATGAGGAATTTCGCATAGGGATTCAAATCGAAGGCAATCAGTTCAGGCGTTTTGTGAAAGGAAAGAACGATTCGAACAATCCAAAACACGTCGAAAATGTATTCTCGAAATCTAAAGATGAATGGTTTGATGGCGGTTTCTATGGCAGAAGGAACACGATAATCGCAGAATCCATTGGCCAGGCGAGGAGCAAAACGAGTTAAAAACAGCCCTTACGCATCACTATGCGCAATATAGTCAGCGCTTCGTTTATCAATATGTAATTTTAGAAGGACAGGATTTCGCGTTTGGGTCTTTAAGAAGACAGATTTTGATAATCT
>DBJG01000056.1:0-17689 GCA_002296455.1 Caryophanales bacterium UBA782
GCGAAGCTGGCGTGCGTCAATTAGAGCGACTTATTGCTAGCTGTTGTCGGAAAGCGGTGGTTGAAATTTTGCAAAATCCTTCCATCAAAAAGCCAATCGTCATCGATGAAAAACAAGTCCAAAAATACCTTGGGGTTGAGCTATTCGAAGATACAAAGAAAGAAAAAGCGCCTCAGATTGGCGTTGTCACCGGCTTAGCCTATACCGAGTTTGGGGGCGATATCTTGCCAATCGAAGTCACTTATTTTCCAAGCAAGAGCCCATCTCTTGTTTTGACGGGTAAACTTGGCGATGTGATGAAAGAAAGCGCGACAATCGCGCTTGATTATGTGCGAGCCAATGCCGAAAAGTACGGGATTTCGGAGGATTTGTTCAATGAGTACACCATCCATATTCATGTTCCTGAAGGCGCCGTCCCAAAGGATGGACCGAGCGCTGGAGTCGCCATAACGACCGCCATTATCTCTTGTTTAGCGAAAATCCCTGTTGACAATAATGTCGCGATGACGGGCGAAGTCACGCTTCGGGGGAACGCTCTCCCGATTGGTGGGCTCCGCGAGAAGTCGCTTGCCGCATTGCGTAGCGGCATCAAAACGATCATCGTTCCTAAAGAGAATAAGAAAGACGTCTCTGAACTCCCTAATGAAGTGAAGAAAGATCTGAAGATTATCTACATGGAAAATGTTGATGATGCCCTTAAGGTCGCCTTAATGCGCGCTCCGACGCCGTTAGATGACAAAAAAGCCTAGACAATTCTAGGCTTTTTCATTTATAAAACGTATAATTCGAGCATGGCAAAAATCAATTTTCGAAACTGCAAGTTCGTGATTTCCTCTCTCTCCAAGGATTCACGGCCTATAGACCAGAAAAAGGAAATCGTTTTTTTGGGGAAAAGCAATGTCGGGAAAAGCACGCTCATCAATTCTTTGGTTGGGCAAAAAATCGCCTTTAGTTCCAAAAAAGCGGGGAAGACACAATTGCTCAATTATTTTTTGATTGACAATCGGTTTTATCTTGTGGATTCTCCTGGCTATGGATACACCGCTTACGGGAGCAAAAAAGATGAGGTTTTTTCCGAAATGATGGAAACTTATTTCGTGAATCATCCTTTCTTAGCCGGTGTCACTTTGCTCGTGGATTGCCGTAGGGGAATTATGGAAGAAGAAGAGAGCATGATCCATTATCTCTTGAAGCTCAAACTCCCTTTGATTCTCGTTTACACAAAATGCGACACGGTTAGTCAAAAAGAAATGACACTCGCGAAAAAAGAGGCGGACTTATTCCCATCCATAAAAGTCTTCTATAGTGGGAAAAAAGCCGATTATTCTCACTTACGCGCTCTTTTGGCGCAAACGTTTGATTTATAAATATTTCTACCCTTCATCAAAAAGAGGTTTATATAAACAAAGAAAGGATGAAAGAAAATGAACACAAACTGGGATTTGACAAATATTTACGCCGATGAAGCGGATTTTGAGAAGGAAGTAACGCGCTTAAAAGAAGTGCTTACGCCAAAAGTCGCTTCCTTAAAAGGAAAACTTCACACCGAAGAAGGATTCAAAGACTATCTCGACATTTGTCGCGATATTGAATCCTCCGTATCACGTGCATTCGTTTATGCTTCTACCCGGAGCGATTTGGATAAACGCAATACGAAGAATGGAGAGGCACTAAGCCGTATTCAGCTCGCTTACCAAGGCTTTGCAAGTGCAAGTTCTTTCGCGGACCCTGAGATTCTTTCCTTAGGAAAAGAAACCGTCTTCGCTTTTCTCAAGAAACACCCCGAATACGCCGAATTCGATTTGAGTTTCGACCGTCTTTTCCGCGAAGCCGATCACGTTCTTTCTGCGGATAAAGAAAAGCTTTTGAGCGCTTACGCTCCTTTACAAAACAAAGGTGCTGACCTTTATTCGATGCTAGCTGTTGCGGATGGGAAAGAGCACGAGGCGAATTTATCGAATAACGAGATGGCAAAAGTCAGTCAAAACAATTGGGTGAGTCTCGTCTCGAAAGCGGAAAAACAAGAAGACCGTCAAGCGATTTTTGAAGCGCTTTATGAAGAATTTGACGAAAAGAAAAACACCTTTGGTGAAATCTATAACACAACACTTCAAGGAGAGCTTGCGGCGATGAAGGCGCGTGGCTATTCTTCCATTCTTGAAGAACATCTTTATGGAAACAATATCCCTTTAAGCGTGTTTACAAATCTTATTGAAGTGGCAAGCACTCACGTCGAGGCGCTTCATAAGTATTATCGAATTCGCGCGAAGTATCTTGGGCTAAAGAAACATCGCTCTTATGACCGCTTCGTGGAACTTGCAAAGAGCGATAAGAAATATACCTATGAGGAAGCTCTCGAGCTTTTCTATCATTCCATTGAGAATTACAGCGAAGACTATCAAAAGAAAGCGCGTGAAGTCACCAAAGAAGGGTTTGTCGACGTTTATCCTTCTTCGGGGAAAAGAAGCGGCGCTTATTCGACAGGCGGAAATGGCGTCCACCCCTATATTTTGTTGAACTTCAACGGAACACTTGATGACGTGTTCACTTTGGCTCACGAGTCCGGGCATAGTGTGCACACTCTTTATAGCGATGAATCCGAACCCCTTATGAAACAAGGCTATACCATTTTCGTCGCGGAAATCGCAAGCACCTTCAATGAGCACAATTTGCTCGACTATTTACTTGCTTCTGGCGAGTTGGACCGTAATAGCAAAATCGCCTTGCTCCAAAAAGCAATTGATGAGATTGTCGCGACTTTCTACCGTCAAACACTCTTTGCTCAGTATGAATACGAAATTTCCAAACTCGTAGAGAAGGGGGAGCCGATCAATCACGAAGTGCTGTCTGAGGAAATGATTAAACTCTATAAGACTTATTACGGCATCGATATTCGCGAAGAAAAAGTGAAGCCACTTGTTTGGGCCTACATCCCTCATCTTTTCTACACCCCTTTCTATGTGTATCAATACGCGACAAGCTTTACGGCCTCGATGCTTTTATACGAAAACATGAAAGAGAAAAAACCTAGAGCTTTCGATGCATTCGTGGATTTACTCAGAAGCGGTGGCAGCGACTACCCAGTCAATCTCGTCAAGAAAGCGGGAGTTGATTTGACCAAAAAAGATACCTTCCTTGCCGTCACAAAACGCATGGAAGAACTCGTTGATGAATTAGAAAGGACACTTTTCGATGACTCCTCTCGATAAAGATAAGCGGATTTTCGAACAAATCCAAAAAGAGACGAAAAAGCTCGGCGATTTCATCGATAAGTATTCTTTGGAGGAAATCAAAAACAACGCGATTCTCCAGAAAGCGATTTGCTTCGAAATTCTCCATCTATGCCGTTTATACAAGAAACTCGGTGGCCGTTACGCGAAACGCTTTGGTGAATTTCACGATTCGTTGAAAGAATACGCTTCTCTCATTGAGAACGATTCTCTTCCTTTTGATGCGTATGCGCTTATTGCGAAAGTGAAAGAACAGTTGCCTTTCTTATCAATGCGTGTTGAAAAAATCATGATGAGTTTGTAATTTCCGCTCTTATTGCTTGCAAAAAGGCATTTTGGCAACGAAAATATGCTCTTTGCTTCTTGGCTGAGCAATGACAAGGAGATAAACAATGAATGATAGTCTTCTTCAAATTAACAAAGACATCCTCGATTCGTCGAATACGCTGACGAATTTCGCTAATAGCATTCTTGCTCACTTTGGCGTCAAGCCGTTTCATTCCACGATTAGGGAAGTGGATGAGGCGATAAAAGGGCATAAGAAGATTGCGGTTTTCCTTTTTGATGGAGCAAGCGAATACAATTTGTCTCTTTATCCAAACACGACACGGTTTATTCGCTCTCACAAACTCAAAACGATTCATTCCGTGAACCCGGCGACGACTGTCGCGTGCACGACCGCGTTTTTAAGCGCTCGCTTCCCAATCGAAACGGGATGGCTCGGTTGGAGCTTGAATTTCCCTTCTTTTGGCCCTGTCGATGCCTTTACGGGAAAAGGATCTTATGATAAAAAGCAACACGATCCCGATCTCATGAAGAAGACGGCCCCTTATGAAAGCATTATTTCTTTGCTTCAGAAAAATGGGGTTCACGCGAAAGCGTCATTCGAATATCCTGTTGAAAACGAAGAAGGGCCTAAGACGCACCGCGAAGCGGTCAAACAATACACCTCTTTTTTCAAAGAAGGTGGTGAATTTCTCTATGGCTATTTCAAAAATCCCGATAAAACGCTCCATGATCATGGCGAAAAATCTTGGCATGCTTGGTGGGAATACAAAAAAATCGTGTGGTTCTTGAAGCGCTTTACGAAAAATAATCCTGACGTTATTGTGTTCAGCTTCGCAGACCACGGACTCATCAACGTCCGTTACGATGACCTCAGCGACTATCCAGATTTAGAAAGCTGTCTTTCCTATCCGATATCTCTTGACGCAAGAATTCCTACTTTCTTCGTAAAAAAAGGAATGGAGGAACAGTTTGAGAAAGCGTTTGAGAAGCATTTATCGAAAGATTTCCTTTTGCTAAAAAAAGAGGAAGCGTTGGCGAACCATTATTTTGGAGAGGGGAAAGAAAGCAAAGCTTCTCTCTCTTTCCTTGGCGATTATATCGGCGTTGCCAAAAACAATACTGTCCTCAAAGAATATTTCGGAAAAAAAGATGAACATCCTCTCAAAGCTCATCACAGTGGCGCTAGCGCGGAAGAAAAGAACATTTTGCTCGCCGTTTATAACCGATAATTCGTTTTTCCTAGAAAAAGAAAAAGGCGCTCTTTATAATTGAACGGGCGTCAATGAAGTAGAGGGATTCGCCTTATTCTAGCAAAGTGAGCTCGCGATCGTGAGAAAGAGCCTAGAAGAAACGATGAGTCGCTATGGAGATGCGGTAGCAGGCCTTAACGCAAATCGAGTGCAAGATTCATTCTTGAACTAAGGTGGTACCACGCTAGTAGCGCCCTTAGATTGGGCGCTTTTATTTTGGAGGAATAATATGCTCGACAGNNGCACCATGCCGGCATCCGCCCCGAAGAGCGGAAGATTCTTCTTTGCAAGTGGGACAAGTGATGGATTTTTGGTTGCAAAGCAAAGGAAGGCTCTCTAGACTAAGGTGGTCCGAAGAAAAAGAGGGATCCTCGTACCTTCTATAGAGAGCCTTTGGCTGGTGAGAAAAGGCGATGGGAAAGGGTGAGTCGCTTTGGAGGATAGGCTTCTAAAAGCCCGTTGGTCACGTTACGACCAAAAGCGCTTAGTCATCTAAGAACGAGGGTGGTACCGCGGTTATCCATCGTCCCTTCAAAGGGATTTTTTTATTTTTAGGAGGAATTTATGCTCGAGAAACGTTACGAACCGGGAAAAGTGGAAGAAGGAAAATACGACAATTGGGTAACAAAAGGATATTTCACCGCGGGTGATTTGTCCAAGAAACCATTTTCCATCGTTATTCCGCCACCCAATGTCACTGGAAAACTTCATTTGGGGCATGTTATGGACACGATTCCTGATGACATCATTTGCCGTTACAAGAGAATGAAGGGATTCGACGTTTTATGGGTTCCGGGTACTGATCACGCGGGTATTGCGACCCAAGCAAAAGTTGATGCGCTCCTGAATATAGAAGGAAAAAGCCGCTACGACATCGGACGAGAGGCTTTCTTGGAAGAAGCTTGGAAGTGGAAAAAAGAGTATGCTTCTATCATTCATACGCAATGGGCAAAGCTCGGACTATCAGTCGATTATTCGCGAGAACGTTTTACGCTAGATGAAGGACTTAACGAAGCCGTCCGTCATGTTTTTGTGGCTTTATATAAAGAAGGGCTCGTTTACCAAGGCGAGAAAATCATCAACTGGGATCCAGTGATGAAAACCGCCCTCAGTAATATCGAAGTCATCTATCAAGACGATCCCGGTGAGTTCTATTATTTCGCCTATGATGTGGTCGGGAGCGATAAAAAACTTGTGATTGCGACAACACGTCCTGAGACGATGTTTGGCGATACCGCTGTTTTGGTCAATCCTAGTGACGAACGTTATAAGGATTTCGTTGGAAAACAATGCGTGAATCCTGCAAATGGTGACATCCTTCCGATTATGGCGGATGAATATGTCGATAAAAGTTTTGGCACAGGCGTGATGAAATGCACTCCTGCTCACGACCCGAACGATTTTGCTTTGGGTAAGAAATACGGCTTTGCATTTATCAAGGTGCTTGACGAAGAAGCCAAAATGAATGAAAAAGCGGGCAAATATAAGGGGATGGACCGTTACGAATGTCGCAAAACACTTGTCGAAGATATCCGTAAGAGTGGACATTTGGTCAAAATCGAAAAGATGATGCACAATGTCGGCCATAGCGAAAGAAGTGGCGCTGTTGTTGAGCCGATGCTTAGCAAACAGTGGTTTGTGAAAATGAAGCCGCTTGCCTCCCGTATTCTCCAAGAGCAAAAAGGGAAAAACAAAGTTAATTTCATTCCAAAACGTTTTGAAAAAGTTCTGACGCGTTGGATGGAAAATGTCGATGATTGGTGCATTTCTCGTCAACTTTGGTGGGGTCATAGAATCCCAGCTTACTATAATAAAAAGACGGGTGAAGTCATCGTGAGTGAGACTGCGCCGAAAGATCTGGAGAATTACCATCAAGACGAAGATGTTTTAGACACCTGGTTCAGCAGCGGCTTATGGCCCTTTGCCACACTTGGTTGGCCAAATGTTGATTCCAGTGACTATCAGCGCTATTTCCCAACCGACGTTCTTGTTACAGGCTATGATATTATCTTCTTTTGGGTCAGTCGTATGATGTTCCAATCCTTCCATTTTACGGATAAAGCTCCCTTCAAAGAAGTCGTCATTCATGGTCTTATCCGCGATGAGCAAGGAAGAAAGATGTCTAAATCTTTAGGGAACGGTATCGATCCGCTGGATGTTATTGCGAAATACGGCGTTGATGCATTGCGTTATTTTATTTCTACCAATAGTACGCCTGGGCTTGATATGCGCTATAGCGATAGTAAAGTCGTCGCCGCGAGCAATTACCTCAACAAAATTTGGAATAGTTGCCGCTATGTCGAAATGGTGACGGGGGAGAATTTCGAACCGAAAGAGATTTGTAAGAAAGAACTATCCGTCCTTGACGCATCGATTCTTGACCGCCTAGAAAGAACCATTAAACAAGTGACCGCGAAGATGGAGAAATACCAGTTCGGCCAAGCCTCCACAATTCTTTATAATTTTGTCTATGACGATTTCTGCTCCTCTTATTTAGAAATGAGCAAAGTCGCGCTTCAAAATGGCGGAGAAGAAGCGGAAGTCACCAAAAACGTCCTCTTCAAGGTCATGAAGGAAATTATCCTTATGATTAGTCCTTATGCGCCATTTGTAAGCGAGGAGATGTATTTGTCACTTCCAAAACACCTTGAGAGTATTTGTCTTGAAACTTATCCTCTTTATGACCGCTCCTTATTGAACAAGAAGGCGAGCGAAAAAGTAGCAGTTCTCGACGGCATGATCCGCGATATCCGCAATTACAAGAGTTCAAACGGCATCGCACCGAATAAAGCGGTCCGTTTGGTGATATCGCCGTCCGAGCCGTTCAAAGGGGCTGGCGCTTTATTAAAGCGTTTCTCTTTTGCGAGTAATATCACGATTTCTTCCACTCCTTTGGAAGGCAATCCTTTCTTCTATGACGGTTATACTTTGCTTGTTGAGGAGGATATCGACAAAGAGGCACTTAAGGCGAAACTTCTTGTCGAAAAAGAGCGACTCTCCTCCGAAATCTCCCGTGGGGAGAAAATGCTTTCCAACCCTGGCTTTATGAAAAAAGCACCTGCTGAGAAAGTGAAAGCGGAGGAAGATAAGCTCGCGAAGAATCGTTCTTTGTTTGATAACGTTGTGCAAAAGTTACAAACATTGTAAAGATTTTGACCTATTTTTGCAAAAAGCCTTCTTTTGCTCCTATAGATGAGTGAAAGGAGGTTTTCTTTTATGAAGGGAAAACCATTATCGATGGCAAGCAAAGCGGAAATCGTCCCAGGCGAAGCCATCACCCTCACAACAGTTTTGGCAATTATGTCAATCGCCATCGTCGCTGTCGTCGTTTATCGCTTGTTCATGAGCAAAAAAGGGTCGTTAAAAATGCCGGGTGGTTGGGGCTTTACCTGGAATTAATGAAGATAAAAGAATTATCCATCCATCAAAGACCACGGGAAAAAGCACGTGCTTTCGGTTTAGAAAAGTTAAGTGATGAAGACCTCCTCGCTCTTTTCATTCAGAAAGGAGTAAAAGGGGTAAATGCACTTGAAATCGCTCATTCTTTGCTCTCGACCTTTCGAGGTTTCTCTGGCATTTTCCAAAGCGGAGTCTCTTCTTTGTCCCTTTTCCCAGGGATTGGGGGAACGAAAGCCATTGAGCTTTTAGCGCTTGGGGAAATCGCAAAAAGAGCGGCAAAAGAAGCGTTGCCTTCAATCTCAAAACCAAGCGCCGCTACGTTATGGAATACGTACGCGCCATCTTTAGGAAACATGGGGAAAGAGTCACTACTTTTGCTGCTTTACGGGAAAAGAGGCGACTATCAAGGAGAAAGGCTTCTTTCACTTGGCACGGAAGATTCCTTGCTTGTTTCGCATAAGCTGATTCTTCGCGAGCTTCTTCAGACAAACGCGTATTCTTTTTGCCTTCTACACAATCACCCAAGCGGTGATCCGCTTCCGAGTAAAGGGGAGATTACGGATACACTTCATCTGAAACAAGAAGCGGAAGAGCTTTCGCTTTTCTTGCTTGATCACATTATCATATGTAAGAATCGTTATTTCTCCTTCGCTTCCCATGATTTGCTGTCTCAAGAGAGGTCGTGTCGTTAAATGATTTCTCGTGGCTATCATTTTTCCTAGATAAGCGGATAATATGAGATACAAATAGAGAAGAGATAACTTATGAAATCGACCACAAAAATCATGTACACAATTGGGCTCATATTGAATGCTGTTACAGCCCTTATTCTCTTATTTTTTGTTGTGATGTTTGGTACTTTGATGAATAACCAAGTTTTTTTGGAAGAACTTGTGAGAACAGATACTTCTGGAGTGATCTCTTCAATAGAAATCGCTTCTTCTGTCATGCTCCTAGATCTTGTTCTTTTCATTGTTGTTTTTGCCGTTAAGTTAATCACGATTGTTATTGGCATATTGGGAATCAAACTGACAAACAAAGATACGTCGAAACAAAGCGCTTTCCATATCGTTGCGATTGTTTCTGGCGCGCTCACTTTTGAACTCTTTTACATTCTTGGCGGTGCATTTGGGCTCCAAGGGGTTAGCAAGAAAGCACAATGATTTTTTCCTTGGAAAGAGAAGCGTTTTCGTTCCTCTAGTCGATTTCGCAACGTTTTGCTTGCGTTAGTTAGAATAACTAAGTATATTAACTATCGTTGTTGCCCTTCTTTTGGGCTACAACCGCATTGAAACGGCAATTGAAAGTCATGAAAGTGCGCCGTAATAGCGAGTAATTAGCCATAGGAGGAAGAAGCATGTACGCCATTGTTGAAACTGGTGGAAAGCAAGTCAAAGTTGCTGTTGGTGACAAAATCTACGTCGAAAAACTCGATGCAGAAGCTGGCAAAGAGGTAACTTTAGACAAGGTTCTCTTCGTCGGCGGCGAGAAAACGGTCGTTGGTAGCCCATATGTTAAAGGCGCTAGCGTCGTTGCCAAAGTCGAAAAGCACGGCCTTTCCAAAAAGATCACCATTTACAAGTACAAGAGCAAGGCCAACGAACGTAAGACCATCGGTCATCGTCAACCTTACACTTGCTTAGTGGTCAAAACCATTAACGCCTAATGATTAAGATTCAAGTTACCTATAAAAATAATCAATTCGAAAGCTTAGCCGCGAAAGGGCATGCCGAGTTTGCTCCGGAAGGAAAAGACATCGTATGCGCTGCGGTGAGCGCTATCATCGAAGGCGGGGTGCAATCCCTAACTGATGGAGATGGAGCGTATCGCTTAAGAATAAATAAAGGGGATCTTGAATTAACGAGGCTCGCTCCAAAAATGAGTGAGCATGATGAGATTGTATTAGAAACAATTCTCGTCCAACTAGAAAGTGTCGCATGTGTATCAAACGATTACGTGCAGCTAGAAAGGAAGCAAAAATGAAATTTGTTATCGATTTACAGCTCTTCGCTTCCAAGAAGGGCGTCTCGAGCACCAAAAACGGCCGTGATAGCGCCGGCCGCAGATTAGGGGCCAAAGTCGGTGATGGCCAAAAAGTCCTTGCTGGTAACATTCTTTACCGTCAACGCGGAACGAGAATCAAAGCTGGCGAAGGGGCAGGGCTAGGCGGAGATGACACCATCTTTGCTCGCATCGACGGCATTGTGAAATTCGAACGCGTTGGCAAAACGGGGAAAAAGATTTCCGTTTACGCCGCCGAAGCGAAATAATCACGTAGAATTGCGGCCCTGCAAAAAGGGCCGCTTTTTGTTCATTTATCATCGTCAAAAAAAGAAATTCGTGTCAGGAAGGTCATCGTCGCAATATGAAGTTATCCATTATTTTGCCTGTCCGTAATCAAACGGAGAAATTACTCAGAAATCTCAAAGAGAAAATCATTCCTTTTTATGATAAAGAAGGCATTGTTTACGATATTCTTGTTGAAAGTGACGGTTCAAACGAAGAAGAAGAGAAAAAATTGGACGAGGGCCTAAAGGAATTGCCTCTTCAAGTGAAACACATCCCGTTTGAAGATCGGCGTGGGAAAGGATATGCCGTCAAGCGCGCGATTCTGTTTTCTGATGCTGATTATGTCTTGTTCATGGACGCGGATTTATCTACGGATTTGTCCGCTTATGATGAAATCAAAAAGTGTCTTGGAAAATATGATGCATTTATCGGAAGCCGCGATGCGAAAGGATCTCATATTTTAGAGAAACAAACGTTTGTCCGCCGCCTTACCCATTGGGGGAGCAAAACGCTTATCAAACACAAGTTCCACCTTCGTGGTATTACCGATACCCAATGCGGGTACAAAATGTTTCGCTCTGACGTTGCAAAATTGATGGCAAAGCATCAAATTATCGATGGCTTTGCGTTTGATGTTGAATACGTTTATTTCCTTTCCTTGAATGGCTTTTCCATTAAAGAAATTCCCGTAACTTGGAAGAATGATGCGGATAGTAGCGTTTCGCCGCTTCAAGCATCGATTCGCTTTTATAAAGCCCTTCGACTCATCAAGAAAAATAAAAAGAATTACTTATTGAGCAAAGAAGAGCGCGATTCGCTTCATAAAAAGGGGGCAAAATGATATGCTGATTGACCGTTGCGTTATTGAGGTACGTAGTGGAAAAGGTGGCGATGGAGCCATCTGTTTTCTCCATGACAAAAATAAGGAATTTGGTGGTCCTGATGGTGGAAATGGCGGGAGAGGTGGAAGCGTCTACCTCGTTGCAAAAAGCAATATTAATACCTTATATAACTTTCGACATTCTCGCTTGATAAAGGCAATGGATGGCGGCAAAGGCGACAAAAAGATGATGACGGGTTTTTCCGCGCCAGACGTTGTTGTCGAAGTGCCAGCTGGCACGGTGGTAAGCGATGAAAAAACAGGAAGAATTCTCGCTGATTTAAAAGCGGATGGTGATCGCGTTCTCATTGCCAAGGGCGGGCGAGGAGGAAAAGGAAATGCTGCTTATAAGACTTCTCGAAATCGTGCGCCACGCATTGCGGAAAATGGCGAAGCTGCCGAGAAAAAACGCATTGTTCTTGAACTTAAAATGGTTGCTGATGCAGGCTTAATTGGACTTCCAAGCGTTGGAAAGTCCACATTCTTAAACGTCGTAAGCAAAGCGAACGTTCCTACCGCGGATTATCCTTTTACTACGCTAATACCCAACCTTGGCGTCGTGAATCTCGACGATGGACGCTCTTTCGTTTTGGCGGATATGCCAGGTCTTATTCAGGGGGCCCATGATGGGAAGGGGTTAGGAATTCAATTCCTTCGTCACATCGAAAGAACGAAAGTGCTCATTCATCTCGTCTCTATGAGCGGGGAGCGCGATCCAATTGAAGACTACAAAACGATTCGAAAAGAGCTTGAATCGTATGGAGCTCGCTTAGTGGAGCGTCCAGAAATCGTTGTGGCGAGCAAAATGGATAGCGAAGGCGCAGCTGAAAGAAAGGCATATTTCGACAAAGCATTGGGAGTTTCTTCTCTTCCTCTTTGTTCTCTTACCCATGAAGGCGTAAAAGCCATCATTTATAAAGCAAAAGAACTGATCGATGTTACTCCTTCTTTCTCGCTTAAAGGAATGGAAAAACTTGATAGCATCAAGGTTTATGATGGCCATGAAGAGGAAGGTCCACTTTTCAAAATTGTACGCATTGGAAAACATGAATGGTCCGTGGAAGGCGAAAAAGTCCTCACCCGCGCAAATCGTATCAACACGCATGAAGAAGAAGGGCTTGCTCTTCTTGTGAAATATCTTGATTCTATCGGCGTCGAAAAAGCGCTTCGTCAGGAAGGCGTCGCGGAAGGAGACATCGTTCATTTAGGTGATTACACCTTTGAATATAGCGAGTGAATGAATAAAGGTTCATAATATCGAAGAATGAAAAACGAATATCCTTACTTAAATTCGGTATTTATCGCTGCTTTGGCATCTGTGTTCGGCTTCCTTCTTTGTATTTTGTTTTTGGTGGTGAAATAAATGGGAATCTTTTATCAAATTAAAGGAAAAGTCATCGCGCTTAATGAAGATAGTCTTGCGCTCGATGTTAACGGCATCGCTTTTGAGATTCTTTCTTCGCGCCCACTTGATTTCTCCTTGAACCAAGAAGTGGCATTACTCATCCATGAAGTGATTGCTGAAGACGATCATTATCTCGTCGGCTTTTCCACCAAAATCGAAAAAGATGCTTTCTTGTCTCTTATTTCCGTGAAAGGAATTGGGCCGAAAACGGCTTTGAATGCCTTAAAAGCGACAACGCCAGATTCCTTATTTAAGGCAATCGAGAGCAATAATACATCTTATTTGAAGAAACTTCCGGGAATCGGACCGAAAGCGGCTGCTCAAATCATTTTGGATTTACGAGGCCAATTGACGTCAATGGATAAAAAAGGCAACGCAAAACAATATGATGAAGTCAAAGCGGCGCTAAAAACGCTTGGCTTCAAAGTAAAAGACATCGACGATGTTTTGGCTTCGATTAATGAGCCAGATGCCACAAACGAAGATATATTGCGCCTTGCTCTTCGTAAGCTCGGAAAGGGATCGAAATGAAAGAAGAGAGACTTTTAGACGCGCGTAAAGAAGCGGATGAAGCGTCGAGCGAAATCAGTCTTCGCCCTAAAACGTTACGAGAATACGTAGGTCAAGAAGAACTAAAAAAGAACTTGAAAATTTTTATCGGCGCTGCGAAAAAAAGAAATGAAACACTCGATCATGTCTTGCTTTATGGGCCGCCAGGCTTAGGAAAAACAACGATGGCTTATGTCATCGCCAACGAAATGGGCGGGAAAATTCGAACTGTGAACGGCCCTTCTATTGAACGAGCTGGGGATTTGGCCGCTATTTTGAGTGAACTAGAGCCTGGTGATGTTTTATTTATCGATGAAATCCATCGACTTCCCCGCGTTGTTGAAGAAGTCCTTTACGGGGCGATGGAAGATTTTACTTTATCAATTCTTATCAATCGTGATGGAGTTTCCAAAGCGATGAATTTGCCTCTTCCTCCTTTCACACTCGTCGGAGCAACAACACGCGCTGGCGATTTATCTAATCCTTTGCGCTCTCGTTTTGGCATTTCCGCCAAAATTGATTTCTATAAGGAAGATGAATTGGCACAAATCATTGAAAGAACTTCCAAAGTTTTTGGTACTTCCATTTCTGATGAAGCCAAAAAACTCTTATCTTCGCGCAGCAGGGGTACTCCGCGTATTGCGAATCGCCTCTATAAAAGAGTTCGTGATTTTGCCAATTACGAAGGTAAAACAAACATCGATAAAGAGTTAACTTTGTCGGCTCTATCCGCGCTTAAAATCGATGAGCTCGGTTTAGACGAGGTCGATATTAAGTACCTTTCGACGATAATTAACCGCTTCCATGGAGGCCCTGTTGGCTTAGAGAGCATTGCTAGCGCGATTGGAGAAGAAATTACAAATTTAGAGGACGTTTATGAGCCGTATTTAGTGATGACTGGGCTCGTTAATCGTACACCACGGGGCCGTATCGCCACAGAAAAAGCGTACGCTCATTTGAAAATCGCCCATCAAGGAACGCTTTTTTAATTCTTCTTTAGAAGAAATTGCTTCCGTAAATCATCGCATTGTTGTATTGTATTCGTTGCGTATTCGCGAGAATTTTTATCGTGTACGCTTCTCAGGAGGTACCTCCCATCTATGCGTCGTAAAATTGGATATTGTTTATTTACAGGCAGCCTAATCCTTGCTGCAGCCGCTTTAATCGGGCCAACCGTTACGGGACTTGATACGGATTTGACTTATGGTTCTGGACGTGAACTCGTTTTCAAAATTTCGAAAGCGGACACAACTTACCAAGGTGTTAAAACCGATGATTACGTAGAACAAGACGATCCCGATGCGGTGGATCTTGTCGGCAGTGAGATGGAAACCCGCTTAAAGAATTGGGGTGTTGAAGCGGAAGTCGTCAAAGAAGGTTATGACACGGTTCGCGTGAAAATCAGAAGCCCAAAAGACGATGACACCGAATATCAATATATTGAGAACTATCTTGCGTTCAGTGGCGGTTCTTTCACGGTTGGCGCATCCATTGACAACACGGAAGATTATGAAAAAATCCGTGATGATAAGTGGGAAAACCCGTTCAAAGAAAAAAGCGCGCGCATCGAATATATTTCGACCAATTCTGGCAGTGTTCCAGCCGTTGTACTTCCACTAAAGGAAACGGAAAAGCTAAGAGGGGAAGATGGCGCATTCAATTCTCTTGTCAAATATTGCAAAGACAACACTAAAGAAGCAAATGAATCGGAAGGGACACAAGCTTCCAATTGCTACTTGGTTGTTTGGGCAAATAAACAAGAAGGGGATTCTTATTCGAAAGTGGAATCTTCCGATGAGAATTATGATTTGAACGTCGCCAAGCGTTTGATTTTCGCGGAGCCTGGTTCTGAAGCATGGTTCCAAGAAAAAGACGAGGATGATAATTACACGGAATTCCAACTTATCCCTTCTAGCGCGGCCATCACGAGTGAAGGCTACGATTCTTCGAAAGCGGGTGCAGCTTATAAAGCCGCTTTCTATTATATGAATCTTTTGAATGCCTCTAGTTATAGAAACATGGGCGTTAATGGCTATGATGTCACATTTGCTTTTTCATCTGACACTGTTGCCACTGCGGAACCTCTTTTGCGTTTCGCTTCTTGGAACGTTCACCCAAATTTCGGTGCAACATTCATCGCTACCGCTATCTCGCTTTGCTTTTTAGCGGTCCTTCTTGTTAGTTTCTATCATCTTGGAGCGCTTGCTATCTTATCCAATGTCGCAGTTGCCTTAATGAGCAGTCTGCTCTTATTTTCCTATTTCGGCGCGCAATTTGGAATTGGCGCTTTGGTCGGTCTTTCTTTGGTTTCGATTTTGACTGCTTTTGGCGGCGTTTATTACTTTACGAAATTCAAAGAGCAGGTCTACCAAGGAAGATCCTTGCGGAAGTCCCACGAAGAGGCGATAAAGCGTTCTTTGTGGCCTACGATTGATGCTGGAATCATCGGTATCATCATCGGTTTATGCATCTATGGTTTTATCCCAAGCGTGACTGGTAAATTAGGATTGATGCTCGTTTTGGGTTCCTTTTTTGGCACCCTTTCGAACTTGCTCATCCTTCGCTTGGAAGGATATCTTCTTGCAAATGACGCCGATGTCGAAAATCATTATGGCAAGGTCTACAACATCGCGACGAAGAAAGTTCCAAATCTCGCGAAGGAGGAAAAACCAACTTATTTCGGTGCTTTTGCGATGAAAGATTTCGCGAAACATTCTAAATTGATTTCCATTGTTTCCGGATTAGTGCTTGTCGCTTCCCTCGTCGGAATTGGCACGTTCACAAGTATCAATGGCAGTGCATATAACTACGCGAACGCTTATAGCGATTCCACAGTTAGTTATATTGAATACCGCGTTGATAATGGCTCTCCGCTTCTTTCTTTGTCCGATGAAGCGGACCTTCAAGAAAAAATTCTCGATCATATCTATCTTGTTGAAGATGGCGAAACGAAGAATCTCGCTTATTCCGATGTG
Source organism: Caryophanales bacterium UBA782 (assembly GCA_002296455.1). Lineage (GTDB taxonomy): Bacteria > Bacillota_I > Bacilli_A > RFN20 > CAG-826 > UBA4951. Next base: position 16,266 of record DBJG01000056.1, read on the forward strand.
TCATTAGAGAAGAACACGGTCTATTATTCGCAAGACGAAAAGAAAATCGATGTGAATTATTATATCGTGAAATGGGCCAACCATTTCGAAGTAGGCTCTAATGCCAAAGAATACAGCTTTGTTTTGAAGTTTAATGGCAATGAAACCGCGCTCAATACAGATTTTAATGACGCTTTGACCCAAGCTGTGCACGAAGTTGTCGCCGATGGCGCTTACGTTTCCACGAAAAATGTCGTTGGCCAGGCTGGTCAGCCAAGCCTTGGCAGCATCTGGTTAGGTCTTGGCGTTGGCTTAGCGATAGCGACCGTTTATATGGCGATTCGCTACCGCTTATCAAGAGGTATCGCAAGTGGCTTGCTCGCAACGGGAGTTGCTGCCATTACGATGGGCTTCTTCTCCTTAACGCGCATCGTTGTCACCCCGTTGGTATCCGTTGCAGGAGTCAGCGCCGCTCTATTATTCTTCCTTGCTTCGCTTTTCATCCTCGCGAAAGAAAAAGAGCTCGCACGTGATTCTCGCGAAAAAGACAAAGATTCCTTAGCTTTCAAGACTCTCTGCTTATCTAGCGCCAATTCACAAGCGGCGGAAGCAGTTATTGCCTTCGTCTTTGTGAGTGCCTTCTCCTTCCTTTGGTACATGGGCTTTATGCCAAGTGTTTGGACGATGATTTATCTAGGAATTATGATCGGAATCATTATTGCATGCATTGTGGTTCTCACTCTTTTATCCCCAACGGCGATTCTCTTCGCTCGTGGCTTATCACGCATTCATATCTCCATCAAGCCGAAGAAGAAGGAGGCCGTTACGCCGACGGGACGCAGAAGAAATGCCGAACCCGAAGAAGCGATATTCATCGGAATTAACGATTGATGGCTACTTTCAAGGAAAAACTGAAAGAATATTACGAACTTGACGAGGATGCTTTCGAAAAACGAATCAAAGCACCCTCGTTTTCTTGTTTGCCTGACATTTCTTCTTTCCCTTGCGTTCAATGCGCGATCGAACGTTTAAAACGCGCGAAAGAAAAACAAGAAAAAGTTCTCATTTATGGCGATTATGATTTCGATGGGATTTCCGCAACGACGATTCTTTATAGAGCGTTGCTTCGGTTTGGTATCCAAGTAAGCTATTATACGCCAAGCCGTTATTTGGATGGGTATGGCTTGAATGAAGAAAACGTTACGCGTATCGCAAAAGCAGGGTTTCGCTTAATTTTCACCGTTGATAATGGTGTGAGTGCAGTGGCAGCGATTCAAAAAGCGGCGAGTCTAAATGTGGAAACGGTTGTTCTTGATCATCACGAATATGAAGAAGCACCTGTTCCCATTGTGACGTTGATTCATCCAAAAACAGTGGGTTTATCTTCACCAAACGTGTCTGCTGGATTCCTCTCTTATTTATTTGTTCGCGCTCTCCTTCGAAAA
>DBJG01000056.1:17731-20989 GCA_002296455.1 Caryophanales bacterium UBA782
CGAAAAGAAGACGATTATTTACTTATTTTAGGCGCAACAAGTTTATTGAGCGATGCGATGCCTCTTGTTTCTTATAATCGAGAGACCGTGAATCTTGCGTTGCGCCTTTTAAACCAAAGGAAACCGATGGCTTTTGCACTTTTATCGAGCAAACAAAACTTTTTCGCTTCCACGCTACAAATGGAAATCATCCCAAAAATCAATGCGGTTGGACGCATTGAGACGAATACGGAAACCAATCGAGTTGTCCGTTATTTTTCAAGCGAAGATCAAAATGAGAAACGGATGCTCGCAGTATACCTTTCCCGCGTGAACGAAAAGAGAAAAAGTCTTACAAAGAAAGCTGAGGAGGGGATTCAAATACAAAACGAGGCCGAATCCATTTTTGTTATTACCGATTTACCCGAAGGACTCAACGGACTTCTTGCCAGCCGTCTTCTGAATGAATACGAAAAGCCGGTCGCTGTCTTTTCTCCTTCTAGTAAGGATCCTTCCATTTATGTGGGTAGCATTCGTAGCAAAGAGGGATTCGATGTCATTAAGGCGCTACAAGGAAATAGGGCACCTCTCCTTTCTTCCGGAGGGCACGAATTCGCTGGTGGTGTCAGCGTGAAAAAAGAGGATTTGTCTCTTTTCCAGAAAGATTTCGAATTTGCTGCGTTAAAACATCATTTAGAGAAAAAAGAAAAGAAAACGATTCCTTTGTCGAAAGAAGACTGCACTTGGGAAAACTATTTGCTTCTACAGTCTCTAGGCCCTTTTGGAAATGAAAACGAGGCTCCGGCGTTCGCTTTATCCATGAACACGAGCGAATTAACTTTTACAAAAGATGGCAAATATTTATCGACAAAAATCGGCGTTAACACAAGACTATTTTCGTTTCAATACGGAATTCAACATTTTTCCGAGAAAGAAAAAGTGACTTTCCTTTGCCACATGGACGCGAATGAATGGAAAGGAAGACTCTCTTTGGATTTGTTAGCCGATGAGATAAAAAAAGAAACGTAAGTTGATTCTTACTTTCTAGCCTATGCGCTTATGCGCGCGAAATGTGTATAATATTCTTTATGGAAGAAGTTGAAAAGAAAGCACTTGTGCCCAATGGGGGGTATCCCATGCATTCCTTCCAAGACGTGAAGGATCTTTTCTATACTTATATTCATAACGAAGTTGATCGAAAACTAGTCGAAGACGCGTATTTGTTCGCGAAAGAGAAGCATAATGGCGTGACTCGTAAATCCGGTGAACCATACATTCAGCATCCACTTGAAGTCGCTTATATTTTAGCTTCTTTACAAGGCGGCCCAGCCACTTTAGCGGCTGGTTTTCTTCATGACGTTGTCGAAGATACGGACACAACGATCGACGATATCAAACAACGTTTCGGCGAAGATGTCGCCTTCTTGGTTGATTCGCTTACCAAAATCCAACGCATGAAATTATCACATCGAAGCGAAATGGATTTCGAAGCGGAAGACCATCGGAAGATATTCTTGGGCATGGCCAAAGACGTGCGTGTCATTTTGGTAAAGCTCGCAGACCGCTTACACAACATGAGAACGCTTCAAAGTCTTTCTCCTGACCGTCAAAAAGCGCTTGCGAGAGAAACACTCGACGTTTTTACGCCAATTGCTCATCGGCTTGGTATTTATACAATTCAAAGCGAATTAGAAGACCTTTCTTTGAAATACCTTGAGCCAGAAAAATATGAATCCATTTTGCATTTGCTCAACGAGCGTGAGAAAAACCGCCAAGAATCTCTCGAATCGCTAAAGAAGCGTATTGCGGATATTCTTTTCGAGAAAAAAATACCATTTCGTATCGAAAGCCGCGTAAAAAGTATTTATTCAATTTATCGAAAAATGTATTTAAAACATTATGATTTCGATGAAATTTTCGATGTTTTGGCAGTTCGTATCATCACGGAGACCGAACTTAATTGCTATGAGATTCTTGGAATCATTCATAGTACTTATAAACCAGTTCCTGGCCGCTTTAAAGATTATATTGCGATGCCGAAACCGAACATGTATCAATCTCTCCACACAACAATTGTCGCGGGAGATGGAAATATCTACGAAGTGCAAATCCGTACCAAAGAGATGGATGAAATTGCCGAAACGGGAGTCGCCGCCCATTGGCGCTATAAAGAAGGAAATCACTATAACGCCAAGTTAGAGCAGCAAGATATCGAAGAAAAGCTTCATTGGTTCCGTGATTTTGTAACCCTAGGAGAAGAAAACGATGGTGACGCAAAAAGCTATATTGCTGCGCTTAGCAATGACATCTTCAATGCTAACGTATATGTGTTCACCCCTCTAGGAAAGGTCATTGATTTGCCACAAGGCTCCACAATTCTCGATTTTGCTTATAAAATTCATACAAAAGTTGGTGATAGCGCTGTCGGTGCGCTTGTGAATGGCGCTTTCGTCCCATTGAATACCGTCCTTAAAACGGGCGATGTTTGCGAAATCAAAACCAGCAAGAATTCTTCTGGGCCGAATGAGGGATGGCTTGACCTCGTAAAAACGGCAAGTGCGAAAAACCATATTCGAAAAGCACTCAATGCGAAAAACCAAGCATTCTTGCTTGAGGAAAACATTCGCAAAGGTAAAGAATCAGCGATTGATTCTTTCAAGATGCAAGACATTGGCGAAGGAGAAATGGAAAAATACCTCTCCGATTCGAAAGTACTCGCTGAATATCACTGTAACGACTTGAACGAATTGTATATCGCCATTGCGAATAAAAATCCGATTCCGGGTGCGATTATTGATTTCCTCGGGCTTCGAAAGAAACCGAAGAAAATTCGAACTGCGACGAGGAATGCGAATAACGATCATAGTCCGGTTTATGTATCAGGAATCGATAATTTAGCGGTATCGCTCGCCAAGTGTTGCACACCAGTTCCAGGGGACGATATTGTCGGCTATGTCACGAAAGGCAAGGGCGTTACGGTTCATCGAGCCGATTGTCCGAATATTGCAAAAGAGCAAAAACGGCTCGTCCCTGTATATTGGAAAGACGACTTGTCGGAATCGACTTATCCGGTTGATGTTGAGATATTCGCAAGCGATAGAGCTGGATTGCTTAATGATATCTTGACGCTTCTAGCAAGCAAAAATATCGCCGTGAGCGATCTTAAAGCGCACGTAATACCTTCGTCGATGAGCGATGTCGTAACACTGACGATATATGTGAAAAATGCAAGCATTGCAAACGATGCTCTTGCTGCTCTAAGAGGTATTAAAAATATTC
>DBJG01000056.1:21043-23508 GCA_002296455.1 Caryophanales bacterium UBA782
TAAGAGGTATTAAAAATATTCATTCTTGCACAAGAGTGATCCATTAAGTAAGGAGAAAGATATGGAATTTCAACCAATCAAAGGAACACATGACATCTTCAATAAGGAGATGGATCAATATCATTATGTCACCGCTTTATTTAGGGCCGTGGCTGAATTGTATGGCTATCATGAGATCGCCACGCCAACGCTAGAATATACCGATGTTTTTTCTCGTGGTGCTGGTGAAAGCAGTGATATTGTGCGAAAGGAAATGTACACGTTCTTGGACAAAGGCAACCGCAGCGTCACTTTACGCCCTGAATTTACGGCTGGTGTCATGAGAGCAATCGTGAGCAACAAATTGTACGCTTCGATGGACGCGCCTATGAAATTCTTTTATAGCGGCCCAGCTTTCCGCTATGAAAGGCCGCAACTCGGCCGCTACCGCCAGTTTAACCAATTCGGTGTGGAGGCAGTCGGAACCGATTCTCCTCTCTTAGACGCAGAAACGATTTTAATGGCCGTGCAAGCATTCTCGATGCTTGGTTTTCAGGATATTTCCTTGAAAATCAATACCTTGGGAGATGACGAAAGTCGTAAAAAATATCGCGACGCTTTGAAAACTTATTTTTCGAGCCACATTGATGAAATGTGCGAGGATTGCCACGCGAGATTAAATCTCAATCCGATGCGTATCCTCGATTGCAAAGTTGAAACGGATCAAGAAATCGCTAAAAACGCCCCAAAAATGAAAGGCTTCATTTCGGAGCAAAGCGAAAATCGTTTCTATAAGACTCTTAGTATCTTGAATGATTTCGGCGTGAAATATCAAGTAGACGAATCGCTTGTTAGAGGTCTCGACTATTATAGCGAGGTGGTATTTGAAGTGCATGCGAAGAGTCCGGATGGAAAAGATTACGGCGCACTTTGTGGAGGCGGGCATTATACGGGGCTTGTCAAAGAATTTGGTGGCCCAGATTACGTAGGCGTTGGCTTCGCCGTTGGCGTGGAACGAATCATGTCACTCATGGAAGAGCTTCACTTGTTTGAAAATATCGAGAGTGAGCTGGATGTTTATCTTATGCCGATTGGAGAAGAGACGATGGAAGAGGCTTTCCGCCTTGCAAGCAACATCCGTATGCTTGGTTATAGCGTCGAAATGCCTTTTGCGCCTAGCAAACTAGGAAACTATTTCAAAAAAGCAGAGAAGCGCAATGCCCACTTTGCCATCATTCTTGGCGAAGATGAACTCAAAAAAGGTGTTTGCCAGCTGAAAGATTTGAAGAAAAAAGAGCAAAAAGAAGTAAAAATCGACGATTTGGAAATGGTTTTGGACGAAGCGTTGCTTGATGAAGAAGACACTTGCTCTTGTCATCACGAGGAAGGATGCGAGTGTGATTGCGGATGTGCTTCGCATCATCACGAATAAAAAGGACATTCAATATGGAAAGAACGAATTATTGCGGCGAGCTTGGGCTTGCCAATGTGGGGCAAAAGGTCAAACTTGTTGGCTGGGTTTCTTCTAGAAGAAATCTTGGCGCGATTGAATTTATTGATTTACGTGATAACACGGGGATTGTCCAATTGACCGTTCGCGATTCATCAATGGTTCCTGACGTAAGAAATGAATATGTGATTTCTGTGAGTGGAACGGTGAGTCAAAAAGACGTTCCAAATCCGAAACTAGCGACAGGCGCCGTTGAAGTAATTGTCGACGAATTAACGCTCATCAATAAAGCTGAGACAACGCCTTTTATCATCGCGGACAAAACCGATGCATTAGAAGACACAAGGCTTCAATACCGATATCTCGATATTCGCCGTCCAATTATGCTAAAAAATCTCCGTGTAAGAGCGAAGATTTGCAAAATTGCGCGCGATTATTTTGATGAAAACCGCTTTTTAGAGGTGGAGACGCCGATTCTAAACCTCGCTACGCCAGAAGGGGCGCGTGATTATATCGTTCCTTCTCGTCTTCACCATGGTTGTTTCTATGCACTTCCTCAGTCCCCTCAATTATTCAAACAGCTTTTGATGATTGGCGGGGTAGAACGGTATTATCAAATCGCTCGTTGCTTCCGCGATGAAGATTTGCGTGCGGATAGACAACCTGAATTTACGCAAATTGACGTGGAAACATCCTTTTTGGACCAAGAACAAATTTTGACTTTGGCAGAAGGCTTTTTATCACGCCTATTCAAAGAAACCGTCAATTACGATGTAAAGCTTCCTTTAAGAAGAATGAATTACTGGGACGCCATGGATGTTTATGGTAGCGACAAGCCTGATACAAGATATGGCTTACTTCTTCATGATTTGACAGAAATTATGGGGAAAAGTTCTTTTGAAGGCTTTAAAAATCAAAAATTCATTAAAGGAATCGTCATTCCTTCTTATGCTGAAAAAGGAACTCGAAAATTGCTTGATACGCTTCAATTAGAGGCGAGAAAATTTAATTTGAAAGGCGTTATGGCCCTCAAATG
>DBJG01000054.1 GCA_002296455.1 Caryophanales bacterium UBA782
TCTTCCAAATAAATACTGGGGGTAATATTTATTAACATTCTGAAATGAAGACGATTAACAAACCATAGTATTTAACGAAATTAATTATCGATTAATTAACGAATAATTTAGTGGATTGTAACTCGATAATGAGTTCTTTGTTTGATAATGCTGAAAAAATTTGGGCAAAACGATTTAGAAATGAAAAGTAAATATATTGTTTTGTCAATTCATTACAAAATCTATCCGTACTTTTATCAAAATGGTCAGGTTTTAATATTATTAGAATTTATCTTTAGAAAATACGCTTTATTTTATGGGAAAGCATAAGAGTTGACAAAAGACATTCTATCTATAAAATAATCAAGCATTTTTTAAAAAAGTAAGGAGAAAAACATGAAAAAAAGAATGTCAACAATCCTATTACCTGTTCTTGCAGGAGCGGCAGTAATTGGCTCTGGTTTCTCAGTGTGGTTTTTTAATGACACTAACGTTTCAGCGACACAAGATCAAATCGGGAAAGAAGTTACTCAACTCGTTGCAGTCGGTACTATCACAAAAGCGGACGATTTCACGATGACCTTCGATCAAACTGCGGATGGAAGAAAGGCCAATAGCATCACGTCTACTGCTGCAGCAAACGGAATTACACTTCAATGGAATGATGATTCCGCGAATAAAATAGCGAAATACGAATCGATTGGAAGCACCGGTGAAACAATTGATCATGATGGTGACAAAATCTATTTCGAGTTCAATACAAAGATCACTATTAGCAATAGTTTAGCCGAGTATATCACTATTTCTTACGAAGGAGCGACATCGGAAGTGCAAAAGGGTGCGACCGATACCGATTATTCGTTTACTCTTGGCGAAAATGAAACGGAGTTCAAATGGGCAACAGTTTCTTTAAACTACGCTGATGGCAAAGAACCCAGCAATGCTGGGCAATACGCCGCATTAAAAACTGCCGTAAAGAATGCGACGATTACGGTAACTTATCGCGTTGACGTGAAATCAAAGTAATTTTTATACACGAATCGGCCAATAAAGAAAGGAGGGCGAGGAGCAATGATCAACAACATATCAGTGACTAGTGCGTATGTTTATGCAATCAGCATATTGTTATCGTTTTCTTTGCTGTCGCCTTCCTTTTCTTAGCATTCTTTTTCTTTAAAGCAAAGAAGAAAAACATAGAGCATGGCTTAGAGGATGAAAGCATCAGAAAAGACGCGAATATCCTTGCGACAAAACTCATTCATAAGAAGCCCGGTGCCAACGAAAAAGAAATTTTGGGACTTTATCAGAAAAAGAAAAAAAGCGAAAAAATATTGAATTGGATTAGTACTGGCGTTTTTTCGGTTTTATTCGCTTTCTGTATCGTTCTTACAAGTATTTCCTTAACTGTCAAGGCAAATGGTGACCAGCTTTTCTTTGGAGATACGGCAATGATGATTATCCAAACCGATTCCATGGAAACAGCCTACAAAGGGAACACCTATCTTGCCGATGATTTTTATGGCAATGAAAGAATAGAAAAACGTTCGTTCATCACCATCACTCGAGAGCAGAAATATATCGATGCGATTAAGCCGTTTGATATCGTCGCTTTCAAAATGCTTTTGAGCGACAACAAAACTTATCTCACGATTGTTCATCGCCTTATTGAAGTGACGCGTGATAGTAATAATGAGCCTCTCTATACGTTTCGTGGCGATGGGAATCGCAGTTCGATGCCTGGGGAATTTCAAATTAAAAAAGAGATGATTTGTGGTGTTTATATCACAGATGGTTTCCATGGCGCTTATAACGTTTCATTCGGCTATTTAATGAGCTATCTTCAGTCTAGTGTCGGCTTGATTTTTGTGTTTATCGGCTTCCTTCTCGTCTTTTTATATGTCGTTATGGAAGACAGGTTGTCGCTCCCGTACAAAAAGCGTTTTGAAATGATTTTGCCTAATGAAATATCATCTCTCATTCAAAAAAAGAATGAGACTGCACAATCTAGGAAAGGAGAGCAAAAATGAAAAAGAAACTCCTTTTTTCTTTCCTTCCTCTTATTGCTCTACCTGCGATAATTGGCAGTGGTTTCGCCATCTTCTTTTTTCAAAGCGATGTCGTTTCTAGTCGTGAGCAAAGCGTGAGCCTTGACATTCAAGAAAACGTGGATTTAGGAAGCCTTAAACTCGTTCGCGCAGTGAATGGGACTTATGTCGATGAAGAGGAAAACACACTAAAGAACACACGCTTATTTTTGGATTACGATGATGCTTATCTGATTGATATCAGCGATCCTTCTACTAGAAAAATATTTGCTGTTGAATACACTGCGCCTAATCAAAAGAAGATATCGACGGGGTTCAAAATCGCACTCCTTTGTTCACTAGAACTCGAAGATAGTGATGAACGTGGACTCAAAGGAAATTTCGCTTATTCAAAAGATGGCGACAAAACGTTTTACGCATCGTCTTCCTCCTTGCTCGATATTATTCAGCCAAAAGTGTTGAACTTAGGCGATAAAGATAATCGTTTCATATTGCAGAACGATTACGGAAAAGCGAGAACGTATTTTTGCACGATTAGTGATGAATTACTATCCACAAACGAAGGCGATCATGTGTATTTCAATCTCGATTTCTCTTTCGACTATCAATACTATGGTCTTGAAATGGATGGTGTCTCCTATGAAGGGAAAGTATCACCAAGCTCTGCTTCAACGGAAGAAGCGATGACTTGTGTGATTGAAGCGAATCGTGTTGCGACATTAAATTCCAGCTTGTCTATGACGTTTTCACTCGTTTTAATCGAGGAGAACCAGCCATGAAAAAGGTACTTGGTTTTATCGCTTTAGCTTTCACGCTCCTTACGAGCGTGGTTACGTCCGCTTTCGCCTATTTTTATTTTGATAATAGCGACGTTTCTGATAGTTTTCCGGTTCATGGGATAAATGCGAAATTCGACAAAGATGTTTCGGATTCGTATAAGGTTTATTTTTTCGCTTCCCCATATTATGCGGTGGATACTACCATTGACGGCGTGGCCTATCGCGACCCTTTAGCAATCGCGGACAACGATAACAATCCTTATAATGACGATTCTGATTTCCTCATTCGCTCAAGATACAATCTTGATAAAAAAACGGAAAAAAATGCGAATGTAACTTATCCTAATGGAAGGAAATATTACCTTTCCGCTGAATCGATTGATGAATCCAAAATCGGTACAAGCGGCGCAATTAAGATGTACCAGAAGAAAAAATGGTCAGGGTATTTGTTGAAAAATAGCGATGCGGGCATCAATGAGGAGACGAGCAAATACGTCGTGCAAAACGTGAAAGGGAATCTATCAAGCGACTACTTGAATAAGATTATCGCCCAAACTGTTTATAAAAATAGCAATGGCTACGGCCCTGAATTTGTTGGCTGGACTTACGATAAAAAAACGAGCGCGGAAAGAGCGATGCATAAAGATAGCTCCGGGAATTATCAAATTTACAAAAAGAATAATTCTTTTCTTTTAGCGGATTCTAGTGGCTC
>DBJG01000016.1 GCA_002296455.1 Caryophanales bacterium UBA782
ACGTCGCTACATCTTTGAGTGCTTTCCCTTTGTCTAAGCCGCTATCGATTAAGGAGGGTCCAGAATCATTAAAGGATAGTTCCCAGCATTCTGCGATATTTGTCGTATCGCTTTCTTTCCCCCAACTTTTTAATTTTGTCCCACCCCAAATATAGTCTTTTACCGCAGGTTTCAATTTAACGAGTTCCATAATTATTGTTCCTTTTTCTCATGGTTTGAAAAAAGTTTTTTATTCAGAAAATCACCGAAATGCAAAGAGAGAATGATGCCGCACAAAGAAAAGAAACAACCGAAAGAAACATCGCTTAAGAAGTGCGCCCCCGCAACGATTCGAGCAAAAGCAACAACCAATGTATAGCAAGCTCCAAAAGCGAAGAAAGCAGCGGACATGTATTTATGTTTTTTCTCTGCAACTATCCCCAATAAAGGAAGCAAGGTGACAATTGCGGCTGTTGCCGTATGCCCACTTGGCCAGGATTTGTGATAATCGCCATGTCTATATTTGAAGGGCTGCATCTCCCACCAAGCTCGGAAACTTTCATTGACGCCATTCGAATCAAGCGCATCTCCTTCTAGATACCGCCAACGGGGCCTTCCCGCCAAATACTTTAAGAAGAAATTTAGCAAAACAAGTTGAAAGATCATCGCTAGAAGAATCACGGTGCCGACAATTATGAGGCTCCGCGACTCTATTTTGTCAACAAACATATAAGTGAGCAAAATCGCTAAGCCCATCATAAAGAAAGAAAAACCAAACGCTGGCAATTTGCTGACAAGAAGGCCGTATTCCTCCTTCCCCTCATACAAAGAGCCGCCATATATATAGCCGGCTGCGAGGCTAGCGCCGAGAAGCAAGATGAAACGCAGCGTGGTCACCCACCACTTTTTGTATTCTCTCAAACCTAAAAAAACGCAAGTGGCGCCAGCTGGGACCATCATATATCCTAATGCCGTTCCAAAGGATTCGAAGAATAGCCCATAGCCGTTATTTTTGTCATAAAGCGACATTGAAATGCTTTTATCTGCAAAACTGCCAGCAATAATGCCCACAAGGGATAAAAGGGCAAGGCCATAGAACCAGGCGATGGATATCCCACAAACTTTTTTCTTTAATAACTGTTTCATAACGCGACTATTTTACACGCGCATCCGCGCTCCTTCCATAGACAACACTAGGGAACCGCAAAAGCCAAAGCGAACGCACTCAACGATAATTTTCTTTGATATTGCTGAAAAAGAAAGAACGGCCTTCTCTATTTGACGAATACCCGCTTTATGAGCCGAATGGCAGCCATTGAATGCTTTTCCTTCTTCTGAGTGAACTCATAATGATTTAAGAGCCAAAGATTTGCCCTGGAATCTTCTTCTTTTCTTTTAAAGGGAATAATGCGTCAAATGCAGCGAATTCGTCCGGATTTTTCTCTGCTGAGAAATAGCATTCCGGGTCTTTGTAAATACCTTGAACACCGTTAAGAAAGCCGGGAATCAATTCTTTGACGAGAAGATAATCCGCTTCCAAGTCATCCGCATATCGAATCCCTTTCGCTTTCGCCGAATAATTCAACAAGTAGGTCCCATAGCCTCGCTTTTGATATTCTTTTGCTATGCTTATCGGTCCAAAAGTCAAAACGGGGAGTCGAGAACCATTTGAGCATATAATCTCCGAACGGACATAAGCGATTTGCCCAACAATTTCATGATTGCGTTCTATAAGAAAATCAAGTTCTGGAACGAAGGCGGAATCGCTTCGCATTCTGTGAAGAACGAAATGTTCTTTGCACCCAGGGCAATATACATTCCAAAACGCTTCGCGCGTCAAGTTTTCTACAATACGGTAGTCTTCTTCCTTTTCTCGACGAATTGTAATTTCCTTTTCTAGTTCAAGCATAATATCTCTATCCTTTCACTTCTTCGTTATTTGTGCTTTCCATCATTCCTTTATCGCCACTCTTTCCGCAAAACAAATGGAGACCGATTGCCGCATTGAAGCCAGTTGCCGCGAAAACGCTAAAACGCTCTACGATCCCAAAATAAGAAGAGGGAACGATTTTCATCCCCAAAGCACCCACAAGCATCATCGCAAGAGCGAAAGCCGCGCAAACGGCATAGGACAAATATTTTTTGTCTTTGAAACCGGCGATGATGACGATTGTTAACGAGGTGATGGATAAAAGGACCACAAGTGCCGTTACAACCATGTGCATAATATCTTGAAACGTGCCCGCGTAACCGCTGCTTGAAAGTGGGAACATACGATATCCGACTGCCGATATCCATTCCATGATGCCGAATAGGTAAATGCCGATTTTCAGCAATCTGTTTTTGCTTTTCTGAATATCAAGGCAAACGATTGTGGCGCAAGCGACCTCGCACACATTGTAAAAAGAACTCAATTGGTTCCATAAGGAAAGTGATGGCACATCCGCGGCGCTCAAATCGCTCACAGCCTGCGCCATCCAATTATAGCCAGGATAAGCAAGCGGAGAAAAAATCACTGCGGTGGCGTACGATATAAAACTGATCACGCCAAGCAAACCAAGCATTTGTAAAAACGTTTTTTTCATAAGTCTCCTCCAAAGAGCACAAACTATAGTCAAACGCGAAACGTCATCATTTCCGATGAATCAGACGATAAAATAAGTCCACGTGGTTTTTGAGCTTTTCTATGCACTCTTCTTTTTTGCCCATATCGCGGTCGCAAATCCCAATGAGGGTCAAAACGGGCGCCACATACATTAGCGCCAGCGCATTCGGATCCTGGAAGGATATCTCATGGCTTTCAATCAAACCCCGGAATATATTCGCGTGATAATCGATAAGCCGGTCGATGTAATAGCTCGTATATAACGCGCTTATTTCCTTCGATTGAAACTGTTCGATGCTCATCATGCGCCGAAAGCGGCGAATCCTTTCGTTTTCAATGGAATATTCAAATACTTGGCGAAGCTTCGCAAAAAGGAAGACTTCATCGATTTCGGAAAACGTCTGAATGTCTTTCTTTGCATTCTCGACATGGATATCGATTTTGTTTGTGTCTTCGTTATATTGGTCGATTGTCGTTTTCACAATCGCATCAAAAATGGCTTTTTTGCCTGAAAAGTGATTATAGAGGGAGGGAGCCTTGATGCCCACGGCAGCGGCAATTTCGTCAACGCTAACTGAGCTGTATCCCCTTTCCGAAAATAGTTCCAAGGCTTTGTCCAATATCTTTTTCTTTGTGTCGCTTTGTTTCATGTCACTATATCCTAACTAACGTTCGTTAGTATGATAATTTAATGTACCACTAATAGCAAGAACAAAGAATGCTATTTTGGATGAAACGATATCGATTGAGGGTCAGAAAAGTCGATATGACTCTGAGAAATTAAGGATTTGCAGCGAATTCATAGCCAAATTATCGATATCGATTATCTTTTACGATAGGGCAGTGACAAGGTATACCTTACCCATCCGCTGGAGAGGCAATGGCAATTCATCTTCGTATAATCTAACTAAGTTCTCTACTTCGACTTCTTTTTTCTTTCCGTTCACCTCAATGAAAACTTTGTCGCCGATTTCCACAGAATCATTTTCGCAAACATAATCGTAGAGTTTTTCATTATTGAAGGGTGAAATGCTCACGATTGAATAGAGCTTTGAGCAATCATTGATTGT
>DBJG01000029.1:0-5598 GCA_002296455.1 Caryophanales bacterium UBA782
TCTAGCGGAAGACATTTATGACGCCTTAAAGAAAGAGGGGTTCAATGTTTTCTTCTCCCGCATCTCTTTAGAAGAGAAAATCGGGCAAGATTATGAGCCAAATATCGAATTCGCCCTTTCCACCTCTAAGGTTATGCTTCTAGTCGGAACATCCGTGGACAATATCAATTCCACTTGGGTGAAAAGCGAATGGAGCCGTTACATGAAATTCATGCAACGCGATAGAGGAAAAAAGACTTTGATTCCTTGCTACGTCGGTTTTGACCCATATGAGCTTCCGATGGAAATCTCCAGCTTCCAAGCGCAAGACATGTCCAAGGTCGGAGCAATCAAGGACCTTGTAAGAGGAATAAAGAAATTGATTTCCCCTGAAGAGAATCCGTCTTCCCTCTCAAGTGTTATTGAGACGCTTAAGAAGAGCGGCGTTGGCGGAGAATCGGCAAGCAATTACCTCCGCCGCGCGGAAATTCAAATGAGCAGGGGTGAGATTGCTGAAGCCAAGCAATCGCTCAATAACTGCCTCAATAGCGATCCAGAGAACGCGAAAGCCTATCTTCTTTTCGCCGAAATCGCTTATGGTATCTCTTCTTTGGAAAGCATCGATGATCTTCCAATGAAAGACCCTGACGTTCGTAGCATTTACAAAGAAAAAGTGAGCAAAAAGTCATATGAATCCTATGATCCTAATGTCAAAATCGAAGGATTTGACGAGTGGGTCGCAATCGATTCTTTTTATCCAAACCCTCCAGCAAGCCAAGAATATTGTAGCGACGAATATAAGCTCATCCACGATGAACGCGGTTTTAAAAATCTTCTTTATATGAGAGAAGCGGAAGCGAGAGCGCGTTTTGCTTATCGTTCCATTTCCGAATTAAAGGATTTTAAGACGGCGATGCGCTTTGCGGATGATAAGTTCAAAGCGGAAATCGAAGGGCATCTAGCGAGGTTTGACGCCAAAGTCGATTCTTTCGTGAAGAAATGGATGGATGTTTATAACAAATTCATCATCAAAAGATTCGACGAATTGAAAGAAAACTATTTGTCTTTCGCTTATCGCGCTTCCGATTTGAAACGCAATAAGCCTTTCGCTTCTTGCTGCTCATATCTTTCGCTAGGCGATTACCGCGATTCTCATGCGCTCGCTTTTGAAGCAGCAAAATCAGAAGTCGCTTTGAATTTCTTTTCTAGAGATACCTTTTCCTTCATCAAGGATCATTTCTCGGGCGATGAGCAGAATGAACTCATCGAACTCCTTACTGGTATCCGCGAGATGGATAAAAGCGCCACGATTAAACGTATCAAAGAAATCGCCTCACTTTCTGATAAGAACTATGGCTTAAAGTATAGTTATGTGGTGGAAAGGGATTTGAATGCGAGACTAGCGAAGGAGAAAGCCCACGCTAGAAATTTATCCGTTTGTTTCTCCGATGGATCTTCGCCTTCTGGGAAAACTTTCATCAACGAGATGAACCGCGCTTTGCAAAGTGCGGACGATAGGCTTAGCAAAGCGAAACAATACGGAACAATCTTAAGCGATAGGAAGAAAAAGATTCTTCCATCTACTATCACTATCGATATCATTTTTGTTCTCATCGGCTTATGGATGACGATATTAGCCTATTCCGCGCATGAAATCGTTTTCGATGGTGTCTATCCGCTTGATATGTATGGCACCCTCTTCCATAGGACATATCCATTTGTCGGAGGAATTTGCGCACTATTTGCGCTCTATTTGCAAATCGCTTTCGAAAGAAAAAAGAAGAGAGATAAGAAAATACCGATCGTCGCTTTGGTTTTCTCTTTCCTCTTCGTTTGTGCGTTCGCTTTTGGGCTTGGTGTCGTTATTGACGCGATTTCGTTGATCCTCGTCTACGTTTCCCCTTATTGCAGCTATCCGTTATTGTATAGCGAGCCCGTTCGCATCCTTTCTATGTCCATTCTCATTGGCCTTCCGACGCTTATAACGCTCATCGTCGAGCTTTTCCGCCATCACTTTAAACCGGTTGGAGTTAACTATATCGTCAAGCAGAGCATTCTTATCATCATCGCGGTCGCGGCAATTATCACATGCCTTATTTTCTTAGACCGTTATTGCAATGTAGAAGAGTTACCCGGCAATTTCATCAGCGTTTTCTATGGCATGTTCAAATAACGATTCTATTTAACGAAATATTTCCTTCCGTTCGTTCTAAGACCATTGCTTCTGATAAATCCGTTCTTTTCGAGTTCGCTCAGTTTCTTATTGATATAGGTTCTAGACACTCCAAAATGCTTTTCCATCTCTTTTCAGCTGTAGCCAGCTTCTCCTTTTAAAGCAATGAACGCTAAAAAGTGCTGATTGTCGCCTTGCTTAACATCAAGTTGCCGCAGGAATAGAGTTAGCGAAGTTTCTTCTGGATAAGGCTTTTCGATGAGTAGCGGAGTTGGTAAAGATAGACTTTTGGCGATGGATAATATTTTCGGGATCCCTGTTCCTATTTTGTCGGAAATCTCTAATAGCCTAAAGAATGTTAGGATTTGCGCGTTACGCGGGTTTGTTTTTCCGCCCTTTAGTGATTGTTCCAGCCCGACTTTAAGACGACCTGGATTGCGAACTACGAGTTTGTCGCCTGATAAAAGGACCGTTAATCCTCCAGGCAAGATGGCCGCATAATTCGCTAACGCATTGACTAAGGATTCGCGAAGCACTTCTTCCGCTGAAACAGCATCAACGTTTTGCTTCTTTTGATTTTTATAAGCGTCATGACCCTGTTAAGCTTTTGAAACAAAACGGTGAAACTTGACAACTATTCTCCATGCAATACTCGGTGAAAATGTCCGGACATTTTATCAATAAGATGTGTAGGTATAGAAATAACCATTCGCACTCGTGAAGCAGCTTCCAAGTACGAAAGTGTTCGGATCAAGGAAGGAATTGCTATGATAGGCGTAATCAAAATGAATGGTTTTCTCTCCACCAATAGTGAAGCTCTTCTTCGCTATTTGCGATACTTCTAAAGGAGACCTATTACTATTTCCCCAGTAACGGAGCGTAAAGTTGATATGGAATGTGATTTCGGCGGTGGAATCATCATACTTTGGATTTAGAGCCACATCGATGGAAAAGAGAATGTCGTGAATGGCGAAAGAACCAGGTTCCTTCACGAGCTCATACTGAAAATTCGATTCGATGATTCCATCGCCTGGGTTTTTCACTTTCTTTGTTTCATAAGGGATAATATTAACGAATAAAGAGAAATACGAAGTGAGATTTTTCGTTTCGTCCGTGACCGCTAAAACAAGGGAGTAATCGCCTTCTTGACCAAAATCGATAGAGCCCGAATCAATCCGAATTTTATCGGTGATGTCGATTCTTTGTGAGGAATAGGCTTTGATCCCCAATTCATCATAAGGAATGGATTGATATTTATTTTTGGCGAAAGTGGCTTCATAAGAGGTACAGGTTTGGCCATTCACTTCAAAAGTGGGGGAAGATGGAGAAATCGTTTCGATTGTGAAATCGAATGCGGTTTTTGCCCCTGTGTATTCAGTATAGGCTTCCACGTGGACGTTGACGCTTCCTTCGCTTTTCACAAAGAATTCGTTACTTCGATCTGTTAATTCAATCACTTTATCGCTTGAAAAAGAAAAGAAGAGAGATGCGGTGCTTGGCTCGATAAGAAGCGGGAAGGAATAACGATTCCCTTTTCTATAATCTCTCCCAACTTCTTTCATTTGAAACGTTTTGGCAATCGTCGCGATTTTGATTTCTTTTTCTGCTGAATAGTCACCGAATTTTGCGAATAACTTGCTTGTGCCGTTTTTCTTTGGCGTGACTGAGCCAACACTATCGACACTCATGTATTCTTCGTCCTCAACGCTCCACTTGCAGGCGAAAGAAGGGATGCTATTAACCTCACCGTTCTCGTTCTTTTTCACCACATCAAACCGTGAGAAGCCACCATTGGTGAAACAATATTCGTAATCTTGTATTAAAGCGTTTTTTCTCCTGACAATCTCGATGCTCCCTTGGTCAACGTAGGAAGACGTATTTGCGGTGGAGCTTTCTTCTTTTTGGCTTGAGGAGTTTTTAGAAAATGAGCAAGAAGGCAAAAGAAGAGCGCTAAAAAGGAAGGAAAGGATAGCGATTTTTGCTTGTTTTAGCCGAAAGGAAAGCATACTTTCAATAAATTAACATATTTTGATTTATGAAAAAACCGCTTTATCGAATGTTTACAAGAAAACTGCGCTTATGGTAAGAGCTTGGAGAATTCTTCCAGGTTAGGACAATCATGTTGAATCTCTTTTTCCCAATCGAATGTCATCTCTAGCGAACTATTGTAGGTAAACGAGGGGAGCGAAGAAGAAAGTGACATTGTAAATTCCTCTTTCGTCGCGACTCTCGTGATTAGATTTTGCTTGAATTCGGTTTCCATCTCAGTGCGATATCCTTCTACATCTTGAATGAAACTGGTTTTAAAAGTGCCATCATCCTTTATAAAAGTCTTCATACTGGTGTTTTCATGATTAAGTTCGTCCGCGATTTTATTGATTCGTTGGGCGCTCATTGTTTTCACGGAATCAGAATCAACATCTTCGCTTTTTAGAACGTTCGTGATGGAAGTCACCACATCGGAAAAAGCGATTTCTCGATAGGTTTTATTCTCGTCGATATCAATAGAGACGGAATAACCTTTTCCGTCATAAACGTATATCCACCCTTCATTTATCTTCTTCGAGTCGTCTACTATAGAGAACCAGTGGCAATAGGGGTTCTTTTCATCGTGGTCGTAGAAAAAATCTTTTTTAAGCGATACGGTTGTCTGTTCTTGGTTCTCGCTGGTGCTGCTCTCGACTGTTTTGTAGGAATAAGAAGAATGACATGTCTTTGGAAGAACAAAAGAGTCTTCTTCTACAGCCATTTGTATTTCTTTTGCTTTCGTTAACCCTTCTTCGCGTGTCAATTCCTTTTCGTGATTGGTCCCGCACGCGACAAGAGAAAACGATAAAGGCAGCAGGATGATTATTTTTCGGTTCTTCATTTTCTCACCTTATTAGTTGATTTTTATAAGTGTTTTCCACACTTCGAGCAATATGTTGACCCTTTTTTGTTTTCTTTTCCGCATGATGGGCAAATAACATTCGCCTCTAACGGATGACCACAGTGATTACAATATTTCGCGCCTTTTTCGTTTTCGCAATGGCAATTCTCACAAACGATTTTATCTTGGGAAGTGAGGTTTTCTTTCACGCTAGAAGCGATATCTCCGTAATATCCTTTTGCGGAATCAACGGTTTCTTCACGCATATAATTCACATAATCCTTTTGAATTGGCGCAGCGACTCCCTGCATAAATCTCGCAAGCGGCCCCAATAAGCCATACATAAGAGAGCTTGAGCCGATGAAAAGGCAAGGAATGGCAATGAAACCATAGAAAAAGTTCCCGTTTTGCATATCAAGAAATCCCAATATAAAAAGAATAATGCCTGCAATAAGGAACGCTATCCCAATCGCGATAAGGGCGATGGCGATGTTCTTGTATTTCGGGTTTCGGATGGGATTATTCATATCTTTTTTCATATGCCATTTCTCCTAGCTAACCATATTATCTTTGTTTT
>DBJG01000029.1:5671-12719 GCA_002296455.1 Caryophanales bacterium UBA782
CTCGCGGAGTGAATGAATTTATTAAGCAAAAAGACGCTGAATTGAATGTGAAAAAATTGAAACCGTAGGAGCGATTTCGACTTATGATCGCAAAAAAAGGCAAAGCGTTTTCTTGCTTTGCCTTTTCCATAAGTTCTCTTAACTCAATTCCTTATTGCTTGGCGATTGAGGTTTCAAACACGAGTATGGCTTTTGCTGATAACGTGATGGAAAACGACACTAACTTCCACCCTTTTTCAGCGCATTTATTTGCTTCATTTTCTATTTCCTCCGCCATTACCTTAGCGCGTGGATGGTACGCTAACACGACCGTCTTATATTTCATAAGGGATGCCTTCTTTTTTCTTAATTAGTTTATGTGACGTTTCATCAATCACGCGACCATCGCTTGTAACGGATTTGTAATCTCTATGTAAATCTAACCCGGCGATTTTCTTGAGAACGGTATCGCTCCTTTTCGAAAAAGGGGCGCCCCGTAGTTTTCTTCGTAATGGCAATCGTAATTTTTACCCATGAGCAAAGCGGAAGTAGTAATATTTCTCTATTCTTATGGATATTGTCAATTATTTGTCACAAACGCTCGCGATTAAGCCGAACCAGGTACGCGCAGCGCTGTCATTACTCGAAGAGGGCGCAAGTGTTCCTTTCATCGCTCGCTATAAAAAAGAAGAAACAGAAGGTCTAAGCGATGTTGCCTTGCACGCTTTAGTAGAGGCGAAAGAAAAATACGAAAAGCTTTCGGAAAGAAAAGATACTGTCTTAAAAAGCATTGAAGAGCAAGGAAAACTCACCGATGAGTTAATGGAGCAAATCGAAAAATGCGATAGTTTGTCTCTTCTTGAAACATTATATCGGCCTTATCGCCCAAAACGGAAAACAAGGGGGAGTATCGCAAAAGAAAAAGGCTTATTTCCTCTAGCCGCGTTTATTCAAAGGCAAGAAGGCAATATGGCTACTCTTACGCGTTACGCCTCTTCTTTTGTAAATGAAGAAAAAAGGGTGAACGATGTCGAAGAGGCAATCGCGGGCGCGCTCGATATTTTAGCGGAAGAAGTCGCCGATGATTCTTCCTATTATTTGTTCGCAAAAGGTTACCTTTATAAAGCAGGAAAGTTCAGTGCGAAAGAGTCGAAAGAGGATATCGAGAAAAAATACCAGAATTACGATGGCTTTCTATGTCCTATTTCTCGCATTAAACCTTATCAAACGCTTGCTCTTCTTCGCGGCAAAAAGGAGAAGAAACTATCTTTTTCTTTTAATTACGACGAACTCACGATTGAAAATCACATCGCTCGCGCTTTGATTCGACGGAATAGCCCTTATGAGTCATTATTAAGAGAGATGATAAAGGATGCTTATAAGCGCTTAATGGCACCATCGATCGAAAACGAGATCATGGGAGAGCTCTTTTTAAAAGCGGAAGATTCTTCTTTAATTCTCTTCGGAAAGAACTTAAAACAACTTCTCCTCGCTCCCCCTTTAAAAGGGAAAAGAATCTTAGGCTTTGACCCAGGGTATCGAAATGGATGCAAACTCGCTTTGATTGACGAAAACGGGAACGTGCTTTCTTCTTGCATCATTTACCCAACGATTGGAAAAGAGAAAGAGAGCGAGAATGTTCTTCTTTCTCTTTACCAGCAATTTGGTTACCAAGCAATCGCGTTAGGGAATGGCACCGCAAGTCGCGAAAGCGAGTCTTTTTTGACTCGTTTCTTAGAGAAAAATGAAATGAACGATGTCCATATCACCATTGTCAACGAATCTGGCGCTTCCGTTTATAGTGCTTCTCCTCTTGCGGTCAAAGAATTCCCAAACATGGATATCGAAGAACGCTCCGCGGTTTCTTTATCGCGCCGTCTTCTTGATCCGATGGCGGAGCTCGTCAAAATTCCGCCTGAAGCCATTGGCGTAGGTCAATATCAGCATGATATGGACGAAAAGCGATTGAAAGAAACATTATCCAACGCGGCAATTGATGCGGTAAACGAAGTGGGGGTGTGGCTTAATACGGCATCCGTTTCTTTATTAAAATGCGTCTCTGGCTTAAACGAGAAAGTTGCTTCTTCCATCGTCGATTATCGCGAGAAAAATGGCTCTTTCTTATATCGAAAGGACCTTTTAAAGGTAAAAGGGTTAGGGGAAAAAACGTATCGAGATGCGGCTGGGTTCTTGCGTATCGAGAATGACAATCCTTTAGAGAGAACGGCAGTTCATCCAAAAGACTACGAGGCAACGTATACCCTTCTTTCTCGACTTAATATCTCTCTCCAGGGTATTGGAACAGAGAACGCGAATCATGTGTTAGAGTGCATTCAAGATATCCCGTCTTTAGCAAAAAGCTTGGACATTGGCGAATATACCTTAAACGATATTATCGAGGAATTGAAGAAACCTGGACGTGACCCACGCGAACACATTGTTTCTGCTTCCTTGGACAAAAAAGCGAAAGACATCAAAGATTTATCCGTTGGAATGGTATTGGATGGAACGGTTCGCAATCTTGCGGATTTTGGTGCGTTTGTGGATATCGGGGTTCATCAAGATGGGCTTGTGCACATTTCGGAAATCGCCGATCATTTCATTAAACATCCAAGTGAGGAACTCGCAATAGGGGATATTGTCACCGTCAAAGTCATTGCGATTGATTTGGCGCGAAAACGTATTTCTTTGTCGATAAAACAAGCAAAGTAAATCTCGATTTTGTTTGCACATCCAACCCCAGGAAGAGGGCATCCATCATTGCAAAGCCTTGCGGCTAGGCTATAATGTTAGTGAGTGTTGAGCTCTAACTGCCTTTGTGGCCGTTAGAGTTCTTTTCATTCACTAGGAGGTAGATCAAGATCAGGATGATCACGATCATCGTGCCGTCCATCACAAAACCCTCCATTCTCGCCCATCTTCCCGGGGAGGCTATGAGGAAGCATATGCATCTACTCCTCACTCATATATAGACAAAAAAGAGACGTTTTACCAAAAGGACATAATATTTTTAATATTTGTTAGTAGGACAATCATCCTATAATACAATTAGCGAAAGGGTTCAAGAATATGCTTTGTGAGCAATGCGGTAAAAAAATCGAAGATGAAGAATTGCCTTATTGCCCAAATTGCGGTGCGAAAATTCATGGCAATCGTCATGAAGATGCAATAGAAAGAAAGAAGCAAGAAGAGACGAACGAGATTGCTTTATCAAGCATGCTGACCGGAGTGATGTCACTTTTTATCCCTTTCTTGGATTTGCCTTTATCCATCGTCGCCATCGTCTTGGCGAAGAAACGTCCGAACCATCAGTATTCTAAAATCGGAGCAATCACGGGAACGATTGGCTTAATTGTTTCGATTCTAATTTATGTTGGTTTTATCGTGTGGCTCGTTCTTTATATTTTGGCTATTTTATCAAAGCTTCCAGTGAATTATCCAACTTCATCTTTTTAAATATGTGACCAATTTATCGGTAAAGGAGAAATAGATATATGTATTGCAAAAATTGCGGAAAAGAAATTAATGACGAAGCGCGTTTTTGCCCTTATTGCGGCAAAGACGTCGAAGAGAAAAAGGTAGTGGCTCAGCCAGTTCGTCGGACTGGCTCACCCTATTCAAGAGGGATGGCCATGATTCTCGCTTGTCTTGGCTTTATGGTCATCAGCGGAATTCATCGTTTCTACGTTGGAAAAATCGGAACGGGTATTTTGTGGCTTCTTACCGGGGGATGTTTTGGCATTGGCACGCTTATTGATGTCATCATGATTGCGACGGGCGACTTTAAAGACGCCAATGGCTTGCCACTTACTGACTGGGATCTTGATTAATCTTGTTTCGTAAAAAGAAAAAGCGCCACTTCGGATTATTTTGGTGGCGCTTTTCATTGCTTCTAATTCTTCTATAGAAGCTGTTTTTGCTCTTCGTAAGTGAGTTTCTTAGCTTGCTTGTTGTAAGAGAGCACTTGGCTGTAATAGTAGGCCAAATAGATAAGACCGCCAAAGATGATCATAACCAAAGAAGCGATAATGAAAATCACGATGCTGAATTTTGGAGGGAGCAATCCTTCTGGCATAGCGTATTTGATGGAGGCAAGAGGGTTATAAAGTATGGGATCGCCGATTTTCCCACTATAGGCATTATAAGTGATGGTGATGATTTCTTTTCCCGTATCGATGCGGAAGACATAGAAAGGGACCATGAACGCCATTTTTGTGCAAGTATCATCGTAGTCGACGATATTGACACTCGTGATTGGCTTACTTTTACCCAAAGATTCCTGCTTTTCCTTTTTGCATTTTTCTTCTAGGCGTGCCATAAAAGAGCGATTTGCTCTTTGCTTTGCGTATGCGGCTTCTTCGTTTCCGACAGTGTGAATGAGAAAGCCTTCTTCTATGTCCGCGATAATGACGTCTTCTGGTACATCTTCGTAATGACTGAGCTCAACGTGATGGTGGAGCAAATCCGTCGAATAATCGGCGTCAAAAGTGCTGGCGCAAACGTTGATGTCCATATTTGCCCCATAGACATGCGGACTGATGCGAATTGGGCTTCCGTTATAATCGTATACGTATCCGAATTCGATCTTCGAAATGTGGTGGAGATAACCAATGACGTTAAAGTATTCTCGCGAGATTTGCATCCTCTCTTTTTCTTCTTTAATCGCAGCGATTTGCTTTTTCGTCAATGTTGAGACGGAATCGATACCTGAATCGATATACGCTTCGACTTGCCTTTGTGCTTCTTCAAAAGAGACAAGCGACTTTATTATCATGACATTTTTTGGATTGACACCTTCAAAATAGATGTCGAGATGGCGGGCCAATATCTCCTTATTAGCGGCAAAAAAATCAGATTTGTTTGGCATAAAAGCCTCCTTTAAGGGGCAATATAGCAAATGAAGCGCTAAAAAAGCGCTAATCCTGAAGAAGGTTGGTTAAATAATCTTGTGTTTCCAAAGACCATTCATAGCTCGTGAGATAACTTCCGCGATATTTGTCGCTTTTCTTCGCTTCTATGGCCTCCCAATAATCGCAAGGGATGATTTTGTTGACATGCGTCAATGCTCGCTCGAATGTGACAAGCGCTTCTAGGTGCCGCTCTTTGAGTAACTTTCTTAATTTCCATACCGCATCGCGATAAAGGAGTTTTGCTTTGGCTAAATCCGTATCTGGCCACAAGGCGCAAATAGCTTCTTCCATCGTGACATTTTTCCCGTTTCGGTCAACAAGGTACGCAAGGAGCTCTTTGCTCTTTTTGGAGGGAAAAGGAATGGCTAAATGATTCATAAACAAATCAAAATTGCCGAAAGTAGATAGGGAATAATGGGGCTCTTGAGCGCATAAAGAAGCGAGAAGCTCCTCAAAATCGAGTTTGGAGAAAGGTTTATTTAGAATCGTTACGATATTCGATGGGCTTTTTGAAAGGAGCCTCTCCTTCTCGTAAATGTATCCTGTGATGAAGACAATTTTGATATTTGGGTTGATTTTGATGAGTTTCTCCGCCAAATCATCACCTTGGATTTCAGGCATTTGAATGTCTAAGAAAGCAATATCCACGGGGTTTTCGCTTGCGTATTCTAAGCAAGAAAGAGGGTTGTCTTTAAATAGCGACAAGCGATAATCACTATGGTCGAGCAAGACGGCGGTGACGTTATTGATTGCGTTGATATCATCGTCCACAATAAGTATGTTTGTCATTTCTTTTTCCTTTCGAAGCGGATATTCACCATCACGCCTTTTTCACTTGAAACAATCTCAACATCTGCGCCTAGAAGCATGGACAATCTTGCTTTCGCATTATCCATTCCGTGACTTTTTTCGCTGATTAAATCCTTTGAAAAGCCAACCCCATTGTCTTCTATTTGAATGACGATGACATTGTTTTCCTCATGGGTCGAAATCACGATGAGGCCATCTTCTTTCGTATCTAGTTTTCCGTGTTTGAGCGAATTTTCCACAAAAGGTTCTAACGAAAAGGCAGGAACGAGGAAATCGTCGACGTCGATGTTGCAAATCATATCCACTTCACGCCTTTTTTCTAAGGAAAAGAGATGCGCGTAATTTTGGATATTTTCCATTTCTTCCGCAAAAGGAATCAATTCATGATCGAAAGAATCAATTTGGTGCCTTAGATGCGAAGAAAAAGTAATGAGGGCATCTTCTCCTTTTTCGTTGCTCTCGCGATATAAAGATTGGATAGAAGAAAGGCTATTGAAAATGAAATGTGGCTGAATTTGGAGCGCAAGCGATTTCGCTTTTTCTTGATGCAAATCTTTTTTCGTTTTCTCTCCTTCTTCCTTCTCTTTTGATAGATGCTTCACACGCTTCCCGATTTCAAGAACGGAAGTGAGCGCAATAAGAGTCATGACAAGAGAGACTATGCCTTCGCTTCCGAAGACGAAAAAGCCCAAATAATCAAGCAGTTCAATACTAGAAAGCGCAATCACGAGGGTAATGGAGAGCGAGGAAAGCGTTTTCGACAAAAGATCGTCTTTGTTTTTATATAGATAGAAAGCAAGGAGACAAATGAGCGAAAAAAGCAAAAAGGCAATGAAGAAGATATTCCATTTTGTGAATGAGAAAACGGCAATCAGGAAAAGAAGGGGAGGGAGCACCCATAATGCGTATTTCGCTATTTCGGTTTTTTGCCTCACTTTAAAAACAAGAGACAAAATCACAAGCGATAGAAATACGAAGCTGAAGCAAGCGGTGATTCGATAATCGATGAGACCGTATTTAGAGAATAGCAAGGAACCGTCTTTGCAAGTCAATTGATTGAGCATCAAGAACAAACAAAGCAAAAAATCAAAAAGGAAAGAACGATCTGTCTTTTTGACGCCACGGAAAAAGAAAAACGAAACCACACATAAAAGCAGTAACGTTCCAATCATGAGGGTGATGATGAGCGTGATAGTGCTCGATAAGGATGCGGTGGCGTTAGAAAAATGGCTTGCCGTAAGCCAAGGGGCGCTATAGAAACCGCCGAATGTGTTGTATCCGATTTCAAGTGTCAATATGAGGCTATTCTCGTTTTTTACTTCATAGGGATCATTTAAATCCATAAAACC
>DBJG01000019.1:0-2457 GCA_002296455.1 Caryophanales bacterium UBA782
CATGACGGACGTGAATCCGTTGTCGCAGCAATATTTGCAAATGTCGACGCTCTT
The DNA here is from genome assembly GCA_002296455.1 of Caryophanales bacterium UBA782. Taxonomy (GTDB): domain Bacteria; phylum Bacillota_I; class Bacilli_A; order RFN20; family CAG-826; genus UBA4951. The sequence continues at coordinate 55 of DBJG01000019.1, forward strand.
GCCATGGTCAAGATGGAGGGCGACTTCTACACCCGTTTCTTCGACTGCAGCTTCAACGATTTTGCGTAAATAATCGATTCCAAAGTACTTGATGACGTTCTCCGTGATCGCAATAATCACAGGAGATTTGCATTCATGAGCGGCTTCGATGACGGCTTGAAATGTCTCAAGATTGTCGACGTTGAAAGCACCAATGGAATAGTGCCCCTCGTAGGCTCTTCTGAACATTTCCTTTGTGGTAACTAATGGCATAATGTTCTCCTTAAAAATGGTAAGATACTTACATATCTTACCTTTATTTTACTTTTTATGCCGTCTATAAACAAGAAAGAGACTACTCTAAATAAAATTTTCGCCAATCTTCAATCGTTTCTTTGCTAATTCCAAAGGTTTTATCGAAATACTCATACAAATTGTCATATTTTGCGAAAATTGCCTTAAAAGTAAGTTTAAACTGACGTTTTCTACAAAACATGAATTTGTTCATATAGTAAACGCTATAGAGTTTTTTACTCATTTGTAGTACACGTTTGATGCGCCAAATATTTCTTTCTCGCCGGCACTTATTAGAAAGGCGGTAATCATGAAGAATCGTCCTTTTTGAAGCACCTAAAGCCCACAAAATGAGCATGCATGCAACCCCTGTTCTATCTTTGCCACCCGTGCAATGAACATAAATCTTCTCATGACGACTAAGCGCGTCAAACATTGCTTTGTATCCTGGAGAAAAAGGCATCTCTAGATACATTCTTTCATAGGTGGCTAATGCGGCTTTAAAATCCTTCCTTGTCCACGTTTCCCCCTCTAATGTTTTTTCAATTTCTCTAACATCTATCGGATTTTTATCCATTGATTCCCCTAAAGATTCCAAAACACCACATGGATAATATTTCGCACCCTTAATTGAAATATCTGGCTCATGAAGGCGGTTATCACTATCGCGAAAATCGAAAATAGAATCAATATGCAAGTCTTCAATTGAAGAGATAATGGAAGGATCGTTTGTGCGTAAAGCTCTACCACGAAAAAGATATCCTTCTTTGATTTTTTTACCATTCGACGTTTGATATCCACCAAGCTCTCTAAAATTTGTTAAGGGAATGCTTTTCATAAAAAGTATTCTCGTGGAAAAACATCAAAAAATCAATGCTGCTTCACGAATTAGACAAAAGCGAAAAGTAAGAAACCTAATCAAAGAAATTATTTTCTACTTTTCCATCTAAATAACGGTTCTCTTCTTCTTTCTCTTTTTTCTTCTTTTCTTGCTTGAGGTCAGACAAAGGATCGCCCATCTCATCGCGACATGAAACTACATACGTTTTTGATATGAAATCGTGGATGGAAATGTTATTTGGAGCTAGGCACATGAAGGCAAGATCGATAAAGAAAGGAATGCCGAAGCCAAATTTTGCAGTGCCAAAGAAATACCACCACACTTCTGGCAAAAGGAAGTCAAAGGCAAGCAAGAAGATATAACGAAGCACAATTTGGCTCTTTTTTGGAGCAGAATCAGTGCACTTATCCGCAAGTCCAATTTTGAAAATCATTTGGAAGGGGGTAGCGCCATTCTTATTTAGGAGAGGGAAAATAAGATAGGCTGGCATACTTCCAATTGTGATAGACATAAGAAGCGTGAAATAGGTAACGTAAACCATGTGATTCACGTTCTTGATGTAAGAAGGATTGTTCTCTAGAAGGGTACATGCATCCTCATATTGACTCGCAAGAAACGCCTTCACGGGAACAACTTCCCACGTGACATCGTTTCTTCTCCAAGAGCCATTTTCGTTCACCCAAAAACCGCTGTTCGCTTTTGCGCGTTCATAATTCGTAAGAGCGTCTTTTGACATCGGGTAATCACAATTCTCGTAATAATAAAGAATGGGGACTTCGTAGTTTTCTTCCGGAGTCAAAGAGTCATCGTAATGGATGGTGAATGATTCATAGTTATTCTCGTTTGTTTTGTAATACAAATGGGAGGAAGCTAAATCATCAATAATCGCATCGTGGGCGGAATAATAACCCATCGGGCCAAAAAGAAGGAATGCCAAAAGGTATTGAATGCCAACCACTAAAGCAATAGAAACAAGTAAATCAAGTAAGCCTACCCCAAAGCGAGTCACTAGATATGGCTGCTTCCGGTGATAATAAAGAGGTGCTTCGTTTAGCGGCTCGTTTATCGGCATATTGCCTAGAGATTGTTTATCGATTTTCTTTTTTGCCATAAGAAGATTTTACCATAGATGGGCGTAGTGATTAAAAGAGAAAGAGGCCGATTTCTCGGCCTCCCCTGAAAGGAGAAAAAGGATGATTACTTTTTCTTCGAAGCCGCTTCCGCTTTCTTGTCAGCTGCATTTTCTTCGGCAGAAGCGCTACGATCGTCTTTGGAGACGAGTTCGATTT
>DBJG01000019.1:2488-3145 GCA_002296455.1 Caryophanales bacterium UBA782
GTTCGATTTTGAAGCCTTTATAGGGCTTCGCTTTGTTATTGGTACCGGCAATTTCAAGGGATCCAGCACCTAAGGATTGTTTGGTCACGTTGTCAAACAAGAGGATGTTATTACCAACGATGTCGAAACGAATCTCTTCATCAGTCGCGTAGTCAATCGAGCCGAAGACGACCGCAGAAAGGATATCTCCGCCCAAGTCGATTTTGACTGTCGTTTCCATGCCCGTTGGAAGAGTGCTATAGGCCTTGCCGGAGATCTTCCCGTCTTTTTTGATAGGGAGGAACTCTGGACGAACGCCAAGAACAACTTCATCGCTCTTAGCTTGAACTTCTTTCTCGCAATGGAACGTTGCAGAAATTCCGAAGAAATTAAGTTTCACGTCTCCCCCTTTAACGGACTCAATATGAGCGGGGATGAAGTTCATGGTTGGGTTTCCAATAAAGTCAGCGACAAAGAGATTGTTTGGTCTACTATAAGCAACAAGAGGTGGATCAAATTGCTGGAGAACACCATTATTGATTAAGCAGATATTCGTCGCAAGCGCCATGGCCTCAAGCTGATCATGAGTAACGTAGACGAAGGTGGAGTTGGTGTCTTTGTGAAGACGCTTTAATTCCGTTCTCATTTCGCCACGAAGTTTTGCGTCAAGGTTAGAAA
>DBJG01000019.1:3203-4220 GCA_002296455.1 Caryophanales bacterium UBA782
CGTCAAGGTTAGAAAGCGGCTCATCCATGAAGAGGACTTTCGGCGAAACCGCAAGGGTTCTTGCAATGGCAACACGCTGTTGCTGACCGCCCGATAATTCGCTTGGATAACGAGGCATAAACTCACTGATTTTGAGCGTGCGGGAAACGCGACGGAGATTTTGATCTCTTTCTTCAGGAGAGAGATGACGATATTTCGTTAAAGGAAGAACATCGGCGTTAAGCGGTTCGCTCGCATTATATTTAATGCCGACGACGCTCGCATATTTTTCCATCTTCTTCACGTATTTGTCGTGCGCTGCTAAACAAGAAACTCCATCGCTAATATGCTCACGCACAATCATTTTGGCAGCTTCTAGCGATATCCCGGCTGCTTGCATAAACGCTTCTAGATTAATTTTGTTTTTCTGAGGGTCTGTGCATTCATTGATGGCCTTTAACAAAGCGGCGCTATCCGCAGTTGCTTTAACAACTTGATCAAGGAGGATTGGAGCATTCCCCAAATATCTTCTTTGCTCATCGAGTTTAATGCCACGATTCGCTAGATCCTCAAGATGCTTTGCAAGTGCATCTTTGACCATTTGGCGCTTTTCCGCGAAGTTTTCTTTCGTAAGTTTCATACTCATGATCTTCTTCGCGGTAATTTCCGAAATGATGAACGTATTCTCTAATTGAATGAGGGCTTTCTTTTTGTCGAATTTGCCTTCTGCATCCACAGATTCGTTCATGATTGTGAAGTAATGCTCTTCGTCTTCTAAAGCAACAAGGAGCTTATCATAACCAATGCATTTAAAATCATAAGATGGAAGTTCCTCTTTCACGTTCTTAAGACCGAACATGATGTTTTGATACACGGTCATATGTGGCCACAAAGCGTAGTTTTGGAAAAGGAAGCCAACGTCACGCTTTCCAGCACCGACGTTAATGCCTTTTTCGCTATCGAAAACGACGTGGTCACCGATGGTGATTTTGCCACTAGTAGGAGTCTCTAAACCAGCAATCATGCGAAGCGTGGTCG
>DBJG01000007.1:0-745 GCA_002296455.1 Caryophanales bacterium UBA782
TTATAAGGGGTGTGCTCTGACCGCTGCGCTAATGGTCCATTGAAAAGCGCCTTGCTATTATAACGAGTCGGCACTTCAAGAAAAAGAAGAACCGTACCACGCACCATCATCTTTGCCGCTTTTTTCTCTCTTGAGTGAAAAGAGGTGCCTATTTTTAACTCAATCGATATTCCCGCAGCCATAAAGAACCCCCCTGATCTATTGGCTGAGTGCATAAGAAAACCCCTCCACGTTAATCATGGAGGGGCAGCCAAGAATTATTCTCCCTTCAAATCTGGGTATTTTTCTCGCTTAGAATTATAATGGGTATGAAGAAGTTTATGAGCCAAAGGAGAGCCGTATTCGCCTAGATAGTCTTTGTATAATTTAATGATATCTTTGTTGCGATGGGAACGGCGTACCGCTTTGTTTTTATCAATGGAATAGAGGACGCTTGCACGCTTCGCGATATACGTATCGAGAATATTATCGTCTTCGTTCTCTAAGAACACTGGATACACGTAGGGTTGACCGCCTCCATTGACGCATCCTCCAGGGCAACCCATGACTTCGATGAAGTCATATTTGCTCGTCCCGTTTTTGATTTCTTCAAGAAGGACTTTCGCGTTCTTCATGCCACTGCACACAGCGAGATGGTATTTCGAGCCAAGAATGGTGATTTCAGCGGTTTTGATGCCGTCGAAACCACGAACCGGTGTGAAATCGATCGGCTCGAGTTCTTCGTTCGTCAAGATGTTGTAGGCGG
>DBJG01000007.1:795-10251 GCA_002296455.1 Caryophanales bacterium UBA782
CGCTTCCATAACACCGCCACTTGCACCGAAAATCGCCGCGGCGCCAGTGCTTTCGCCAAGCAAGTCGCTATCAAATTCTTCGTTTGGTAGTTTATTCCATGTGATGCCGCTTCTTCGGATGAGCTGAGCAAGTTCCCTTGTGGTCAAAACGACATCGACATCTTGGATGTCATCAACGGAATTGGCCTTTCTTTCTTTTTCGTATTTCTTCGCGGTGCACGGCATGACGGAAACAACACAGATTTTGCTCCGATCAATACCGTTTCTCTCTGCATAATACGACTTGATGATTGCGCCCATCATTTCGTGAGGCGATTTGCAAGTGGATAGATGGGGCAAGAGCTCTGGATAATAATATTCAATATAATTCACCCAACCCGGTGAGCAAGAGGTGATCATCGGGGCTGGCGTATGGGTGATGACGCGCTGCACGAATTCGTTGGCTTCTTCTGTGATTGTGAGATCGGCAGCGAAATTCGTATCAAACACTTTTTGGAAGCCGAGCCGACGCAAGGCGGCGACCATTTTCCCTTCGGCGTTCGTACCGATTTTATCACCGAATTCCTCGCCAAGTGCGGCTCTCACCGCAGGAGCTGTTTGAGCGATCATGATTTTGCCTTCCATGAGGGCTTTGTCGAATTTGTCAATCTCGCTATGTTCCATAAGCGCACCCGTTGGACATACCAAAGTGCATTGCCCGCATTGAATACAAGGGACATCCTTGAAGGAACGATTTTCGCTTGGCCCGACGAAGGTATTGAATCCCCGTTTCTCAAAGCCGAGGATTCCAATGCCTTGAATCTCTTTGCAAGCAGCGATGCAGCGGCCGCAAAGAACGCATTTCGAGGTGTCGCGTACAAGGCCTGGCGCTAAATCGTCATATGTCGTTTTCGTCTTCTCGCCCAAATATTTATCTGGCTCTGCGCCAACGCGCTTTGAGACTTCTAGCAATTCGCATTTGCCGTTTTTCCGGCATGTCTGGCAAGAAAGGGAATGGTTTGAAAGAAGGAGCTCGACGCTTGTCCTTCTAGCGATGACCGCGTCAGGATCTGAAATAGACACCTTTAAGCCATCGCGAACGGGGTAAGCACAAGAAGGGACAAGCCTTCTTTCACCCTCGACTTTAACAAGGCACACGCGGCACGAAGCCAAGGAACATTGCCCTTTTTTCCATGTGCAGAGGTTCGGAATGTTATAACCGCAGATCTTTGCCGCTTCCAAAATGGTGAGGTCATCATCGACAAGATAAGGTTTGTTTTCAAAATATACTGTGATCTTTCCCATAACGGCTCCTTAGTTTTTATAAATCGCGCCGAAGCGACAAGCGGAAATACATGTTCCGCATTTAATGCATTTGTTCTGATCGATGACAAATGGTTCTTTCCCAACGACGCCAGTAATGGCTCCAGGAGGGCAATTTCTCGCACACAACGAACATTTTTTACACTTGTTCGGATCAATTTGGTAAGAAATGAGTTTCTTACAAACGCCAGCATCACATTTCTTGTCCTTAATATGACGAAGATAGACTTCTTTGAACTTCGTAAGCGTGGAGAGGACAGGATTTGGAGCAGTTTGCCCTAATCCGCACAAGCTACCAACGCGAATGGAGTGGGCAAGAGTTTCGAGTTTCTCAATGTCCTCGAGTTCTCCTTTCCCATCCGTGATTTTCGTAATCAATTCGAGCAAACGTTTGGTCCCGATTCGGCACTGCGAGCATTTGCCGCATGACTCATCGCAAATAAACTCAAGATAGAATTTTGCGACATCCACCATGCAGTTGTCTTCGTCCATGACAATGGCTCCACCGCTCCCCATCATTGAACCTTTCGCGATAAGATTGTCAAAATCAATCGGGGTATCTAATTCCGAAAGGGTAAGGCAGCCACCGCTGGGCCCGCCTGTTTGAATCGCTTGGAAACGTTTATTGTTTGGGATTCCTCCGCCAATATCAAAGATGAGCTCTCTTAGCGTTGTGCCCATAGGGACTTCGACCAAACCGACGTTTTTGACTTTTCCGCCGAGCGCAAATACTTTTGTCCCAGAAGAGGTCTTCGTGCCGATCTTCTTAAATTCATCCGCGCCAACGCGCAAAATATATGGAACGTTTGCGAGAGTTTCTACGTTATTGATGATCGTCGGTTTCCCCCATAATCCCTTAATCGCGGGGAATGGAGGGCGAGGGCGAGGCATGCCGCGCTTTCCTTCGATAGAGTTAAGAAGCGCCGTCTCTTCTCCGCAAACAAACGCACCGGCGCCATAACGAATATGGCAGTCGAAAGAGAAGCCGCTGTTCAATATGTTCTTGCCAAGAAGTCCAACAGCACGCAATTCCTCAATCGCTTTTTGCAAGCGAGCACAAGCAACAGGATATTCTGCGCGGATATAGAAATAGCCATTTTCTGCACCAATCGCATAACCTGCAATCATCATGCCTTCAATGACGGAAACAGGGTTTCCTTCAAGGATGGAACGATCCATGAATGCGCCTGGATCGCCTTCATCGCCATTGCAGACGACATATTTCGTGTCGTTTTCCTGAGCGTAAGCAAAACTCCACTTTTTGCCCGTAGAGAAGCCACCTCCGCCCCTTCCACGCAAACCAGAAGCGGTAATTTCGTCAATGACTTCTTTCCGACTCTTATGAAGGGCGTTGATTAAGCCCGCGAACGCATCGTATCCAAATGCTTCATCAAGTTCTTCAGGATTGATCGTGCCACACCCATGGAGGGCGATGCGAAGCTGTTTCTTATAGAAAGTGATATCGTCTTGGCGCTCCACCTTTTTATTGATGATTGGGTCAAGATATAGCAACTCTTCGATGCATTTTCCGCCGATGATGTCTTCCTCGATGATCTTTTCGCAATCAGACACCTTCACCGCATGATAAAGGCGGTCTTCCGGATAGATTTTGACAAAAGGTCCTTGAGAGCAAAAGCCAAAGCACCCGACGACATTGACCGTGACCTTGCTTTCGAGTTTCTTTTCTTTAATCAATTCCTTGAAACGATGAATAATTCCTTCGCTATTGCTTGATAAGCAACCTGTCCCGCCGCACACGACGATATGACGTTTGCCGTCTTTTCCAGAGAATTTATCGTCTAAGCATTTCGAACATGCTTTTAGACGCTTGGATAATTCTTCTTCGGTTTTAATTTTCGCTGTCGCCATGAGATTACGCTCCTTCTTTGTCTTTCTTACGATATTCTTCAATGATGTCTTTCACCTGAGAAAGAGTCACCTTTGGATAAACTTTTCCATTAATGGAAATGGCAGGGGCGATGCCACATGCCCCGATGCAACGAAGCGCATCAAGCGTGAACAAACCATCTTCCGTCGTTTGGCCTGGTTTGATTTTTAATAATTCCGAGAACTTATCGATGATGTTTTGCCCGCCTTTCACATAGCATGCGGTGCCTAAACAAACGCCAATGACATATCTCCCCTTCGGAGTTAAGCTGAAAAAAGAATAAAAGGTTACAACGCCATAAATTTCGCTCACTGGGATATCGAGCTCTTTGGAAATGATTTCTTGAACCTCAAGCGGGATATAACCATATTCTTTTTGCGTTTCGGAAAGAACAAGCATTAATGGGGATGGCTCCGCTTTATACTTGTTACAAATTTTGACAATAATATCCACCGCTTCTTTTCGTAGATGCATATGTGACCTCCTCGTCATCGGGACATTTTTTCAATTATAAAGGAAAGGGCTTACTTTTTCACATTTTATCGCACTTTTATCGATTTATCGATTACAATCAATCGGTAGTTATGACTAACTTGTTGGGCAAACGTTTCCTAAAAAATGGCGTGGGGAAGAAATTCAAAAATTCTATCCTCGATTCGTTAGGCTTTTTCACACTGCCGTAACGAGCGCTCTTATGTTCGTCCTCATATCCTATCTTTTCTGTGACTCGCCTATTGTGGTTTCTATGAATGATTGATTCTTCGCAAAGAAAAGCCATCCTGCCATTCACGCGATTCCCTTAAAGGAAGCTGACGGTAACCTCATGGCAAAAGCTAACAATCAAGACAATTTAATAAAGGCTCTAAATAGTTTCCTGTTCCATCACTCGTTTTTGATAAACGAATGGTATTTTGAGCATTTGGGATTCATATTGCTCAACCCATTCGCTTCAAACTTCATGATGTGTAACGCGCATTTCTTTTTCATAATTGAGTTTTGGCATCTTGATTTCTCTCCATCTGAGTCAATCCAATGAGCCACTTCCTTCTAAAAATGAAAAATCCCGATTTCTCGGGACTGATTTCAATTGGTGGCTCAAGGCGGACTCGAACCGCCGACATACCGGGTATGAGCCGGTTGCTCTAACCAACTGGGCTACTGAGCCATACAAACAAGACTGGTGGAGCATATCGGGATCGAACCGACGACCTCATGCTTGCAAAGCACGCGCTCTCCCAGCTGAGCTAATGCCCCAACTTGTCCACCGCTAAATGCGGCTCGCTTATTATAGCGAGACGCTTTTCGCTTCTCAATAAGGGAATTCGGCATTTTTTGCGTTTTCGCGAATCAAGAACGATTCTCTCTCGTAGCGGTAGCTCGTTACTTGAATATGCTCGTTTTTCTTCGCGATGAAGTAATCACCGCTTTCCTCTTCTTTCTTTTCCAAAAGAAATCCAAGTGACTCTAGAAGCATTTTAGAAGGGACGTTCCTCTTATCCGTGATGGCGAAAGCATATTTGTAATCCTTTTTCAAAAACAAGAAACTGAAAACACATTGAAGCGCTTCTTTCATAAACCCTTTTCGCCAATAATTCTCATTCAGCGTATATCCGATTTCAAAGCCAGCGCAAGGTAGGTCTTTGATTACTTCCACTTCACCGATTGCCTTGCCTTGATAAACCAAACACCAGCTATAGTTTCGCTTTTGTCTTGTCCATTTTATTAATAGTCTTTTTGTCACTTCGATATTGCGGTGCGGATACCAGAATAGATATTTCGTAACCGCTAAAGAGGAGCACCATTCATAGACGTCATTCGCATCCAAAAGCGAAAAAGGACGCAAAAGAAGGCGTTTAGAATAGATAATCGGTGTTTCTTTCATCGTAAGTAAAAGGTCGCAGCCGCGGCCACTTTGCTCATTTATTTCTCGCGTGGCAAGAAATAACGTTTTCCTGCCTTTATGACTTTGACTTCCTTAACTTCTGGATCGAGGGCGATTTTATAGCCATCCCGCTCATAAATCGTGCCATCCACCATGGCACTCACTTTAGTGCGTTCGCACTCACCAACGGCATAATACGCTTTGCTGTCGCCGCTATCGATGACGACATCCCCTTCTTCTATCTTGTCATCGCCGAAGTATTCCAAATAACCATCCTTAATATCGCCACAGCATCTATCTCCACCGAAAAGGCCATCATTTTCAGAATAAACATCGAAATTCCGATGGTCTTTTTCATAAGCGCTTTTGATATTGCTTTCAAGTATCGAATCGTCGAAATTCTTTTTTATGCGTGAGAAGAAACCTGGCTTCTTTTCTTCTTTGTTTTCTCTCGTATCGACTTTTTCCGCTTGTACTTCTTCTTTCTCCATAATTGAAAACCTCCGCGATATAACCAATTAATATAATACGCGATACTTCTCGGTCAATGAAAAAAGCCTCATGGAAGAGGCTCTTTGCTCAAATGGATAAGTCACTCGCTTCTTCACTATAAAGGCGCTTCCCTTCGCCTTTTTCGATGGCGAGCAGCTTTTTGCCAATATCAATTTGTGCGGATGGGAAAGCAATCACCTCATGATTATTAGAGAGAACACGATGTGAAGGAATGAAAATCGGGAGAGGGTTTCTTAATAACGAATAGAGAACGACGTTTTCATTTAAGGCCGTATCTTTTGCGACTTCACTGATGGTTTTTGTTGCCCCATAAGGGATTGATAAGCAATATTCCCAAACCTTCTTTTCTTCCTCACTCCCCTCATAACGGAGCTTAAGATCAAATGATTTTCGTTGGCCAAAACAATATTGGTTTAATTCAATAATCGCATCATATAAAGCGGAATTCTCTTCGTTTCTTGCCCCTTCGGGATCAGAAGCGCCAAAAAGAAGGGAAACGAGTTTACGGCCCAAAGCAATGACGGTCACATTCCCCACCCCGGTATCGTAAACGGCATAACGAATCACAGTATTGTCAATCATTAGTCTCTCCGCTATTTATTTTACTTTATAACTTTTTTGGCTCATTTTGCAAATATTGACAACAAAAACAATGAATATGTGCACTTTTTATGGGTTGGGGGCAATCGAAGCAAAACGTTTTTCGTCTTCTTCATCGATGACGTATGTTTTGTCCGTGCCAAATATTTTGGCGATATTGCTGCAATGAGATGCGACACGTTCATAACAATTGACGACGTCCAAGAAAACTAGTTCGACAAAGCGATTGCTGATCGTGCCATTGACGCTCCCCTCTTCCTCGAAATGGCGATTGACTGTCGCATCCAGTTTTTCCAAGAAGCGACGGCGTTCTTGAATCACCACCAAGCCCAATTCCTTGCTTTCTTTTTCGTAAATCTCAATCGTTTTTGTAATAAAGGTAAGAACTTCCTCATTCGTGCTAAGGAAGAAATCCTTTTCTTCTTTGGAAAGCGTTTCTTTCTTTTCTTTCATTCGTGCAAAAAAATGGATGAGGTTTTCGCCATAGTCGCCGATTCTTTCAATATCCTTGCTTGCTTTTAACACACTCAGTAAAAGAGCGATATCCTTATCGAGCAAATTTGTTTTATCACAACGAGAAAGATACTCATTGAGCTGACGGTCAATCATGTCGATATTCGCTTCAAGATTCAAGACAAACTCTACATCTTCATCGCGAAAGAAAAGAAGGTATTCTTTGATGGTTTCAAACATCATTTTCGCATATGAAAACATAATAAGTGTTCGTTTTTTCGCTAGCGCAAGTCCCTCGGAGGGGAAATTTTTCATTAGTCCGTCGTCTAACGGCTCGAGTGAAGGGATTGTTCGCTTTCGTTCAGTTGGAATGATTTTATTAATGAGCGTGGTCACAGACTTTAAAAGAATGAAGAACAGAATTCCTGTCGTGAGATTGAACACAAGATGACATAAAGCGACTTGTATCATCGGGAGAACATACCAGCGGAAACTTCCATCCGCATCGTAGGTGCCCCAGTAAGAGGGGGTATTAAGCCAATCTTTGCACAGATAAATAACACCCATGAAGAGCAAAGCTCCAATAAGGTTGAACAAAACATGAAACAAAGCGACTTTCTTGCTCTCTTTGCTGCCGCCAAAGGAAGCGAAAAGCGCTGTTGATGTTGTTCCAATATTCGCGCCGAATAAAACTGGAAGGATTCCGAATAGAGTAATGGAAGAACCAGCGCTCACCGCATATAATCCTTGAACGACGCCGACAACGGCGCTTGATGATTGAATGCAAACCGTTGCGACGATTCCAATCAATAAACCGAGCCATGGGTGCTCATTAAGTGTCTCAAATAGCGATATAAACCAAGGCTCACTCGCAATCGTGGACAAATAAAGATTCATAATCCACAAGCCGAGGAACAATGCGCCTAATGCAAAACACAACTCCCCGATATTCGTCCATTTTTTTCTCGTCGCAAATAAGAGAATCAAGGAACCTAAGAAAAGAACGAGAGGGAAATATTCCATAAGAGGAATAGAGACGATAAAAGCTGTAATCGTCGTTCCGACATTCGCGCCAATAATCACCGCACTAGCTTGTTCAAAACTTAATACCCCCGCCCTTACTAAGCCGATTGTCAAAGCACTCGTTCCGCCAGACGATTGAATAATCGCGGTAAAACCTGCGCCCGCCAAAAAACCTGTAATTGGGTTTTTCCCTAATTTATTAATAAAAGAGGATAAACGCCCAGAAGTCATTTTCTTCATCGTCGAAGACAAACTTGTAATGCCATAAAGAAAAAGCCCAAGACCTCCGAGAGTCATCGTCCAAAAAGCAACCTGATTCCACGAGAACATAATTTGGTTATATGAAAATATAACGTTCTTTATTATGCACTAGAGTCGGAAAGAACGGAAGGTGTTCACCGATGATAGCCCTTTCTTTTTTTGATTATTCTCTCTTAATTCTCTTTATTTGCACCATACATACCATGAGCGTCCTTCTAAAAATGATAAGAATCCTGTTGCAACCAGTTTACAAAAGAGGATAATTATTGCGTCGATAAAGTAGAAAGCAGTTCGCAGGACTCGCCAGATCTCCGAAGGGATTGGCTCATGGCTACCACAAAAAGGTGAATCATGAATAGAGTGGCGAACGGCCACTCTATTTTATTTCCCTAGGAGGAACAGATTATCGCATACTTCAATTCGAACAATCGACGCCCTGAAAAACGCTTCGATCCCATCAATGAGCACGTCCGTTATCCGGAAGTCCTCGTCATTGGCCCTAACGGAGAACAAATGGGGAGAATGAGCTCTAGAGCCGCGAACGAACTCGCGATGCGCTACGACCTTGACCTCTATTGCGTTGCTCCAAATGCCAATCCGCCAGTTTGCAAGATTTGCAACTATGGCAAGCTTCGCTATGAAAAGGAAAAAGCCGCCAAAGAAGCAAGAAAAAATCAGCAAAAGACGGAAATGAAGCAAATCCAGCTCACACCGCAAATCGGTGTTCATGACCTTGACACAAAGGCCCGCCAAGCACGCAAATTCTTGGAAAGTGGCGATAAGGTTCAGGTCTGCGTCGTCTTCCGTGGACGTCAAATGTCCCACAAGGAAGTCGGAGAGGATGTTATGAAGAGATTTGTTGACCAGCTCATCGACATCTCTACCATTGACAAAGCCCCTTATTGGGAAGGCAAATGGTACAACTCGATTTTGGCACCAAACAAAAAGAAATAGGAGGAATTCTTATGCCGAAGATGAAAAGCAACAGAGCTTTGATGAAGCGTATCAAAGTCACCGGAACCGGTAAAATCAAAAGAAAGCACGCTTATATGGGCCACCTTGCCCCAAGAAAATCGCGCAAGCAAAGAAAACATTTGGCGATGGCCACTTATGTGAACCCAGTCGATATGCCACGTATCCGTGACATGATTAATTACAAGGCCAAATAACAAGGAGGAACAATCATGAGAGTTAAAGGAAGTGTTGCGACAAGAGCACGTCGCAAAAAGATTTTAAACCGCGCTGAAGGATATTTCGGTAGCAAGCATTTACTTTTCAAGACGGCGAAAGAGCAAGTCCTCCACAGCCTTCGCTATAGCTACGTCTCCCGCCGCGAGATTAAACGTGATTTCCGTAAGCTTTGGATCAAGCGTATCAATGCCGCTTGCCACGCTAATGAAATCAGCTACTCCCGCTTCATGGATGGCTTAAAGAAGAACGGCATCGCGATCAACCGCAAAATGCTTTCTGAACTTGCTATCAATGATCCATCTGGATTCAGCAAACTCGTCGAAACCGCGAAAAAAGTCGCGAA
>DBJG01000065.1 GCA_002296455.1 Caryophanales bacterium UBA782
GTAAATTCACATCCGAAAGGGCCTCAAAGCCATTGGGATAAATCTTGGTTACGTTTTGTAGTTCAATCATGGTCTTTCCTCGAAGCATTTTGCTTAGTTCAAATTAGGCAAGCTTGTTTTCTTTCATCCAATCGTACATGGCGCGAGCGCTGTCGTAGTTTTTGTCGTCAGCATCCGCATAGCCAGTGTGCGAATAGATTTGATAAAGATAATAAGCGCCAGTTCCTTCTGTCTTGCTATCTCCGTCCTTGACCGCTTCCATGAACGCTTTGCGAATCGCTTCCCGTTTGGTTTTGGCAATTCTCGAATAGATACTCAATGTGTCATTGAAGATAGGATCAGTGATGGCGACTGTGTAGGTCTTGGTGAAAAGGCCATCGTCTCCTTTATATTTGCTCGTATCTTGAACATATGCGCTGCCATAGCGAATATCCATGAATCCGCAAACGACGTCATACGTGCCGTCCATTAAGCCATCAACCGCGGCTGGGTAGCTTGGAGTCACTACACCTTTAACGGCAAGTTTTTTGTCTTCTTCGGATAATGCCTCGTAATCGCTCCCATCAACGAATCCTTTGGTGAAGCCATGATCGACGAGATATTTGGAAGGATAGTTGTAACCAGCGCTAGAACCGACGTTCATATGTCCCATGACCGCGCCGGATTGTTTGACTTCTTCGATGGTCACTTCACCATCGCCGTTTAAATCAAGCTTGCCTTTGCCAAGTTTTTCTCTTTCAGCATCACGTAAGCACATAATAACAGCAGAATAATAAGAAACTTGGGTTGTACTTTGCTGCCCACGGTATTCATAGCCGTCTTTGCCGTTCATCGCGTTACGTTGTTTTTCCTTGGCATCTTCATCAAAACCAGGGAAATCTTCAGCCTGAACTTTATAGCCAGCACGGGTCGCGGATAAAAGAACATCGACTTTTCCAGGGTGCTCTTTGGTCACTTGAGCATAGTTGCCAGCAGGAAGGAAAGCGCCGTCGAGTTGTCCGTTCCAAAGTGCGGTAGCCGCCGCTGCGTAGGTGGTAGAAACGGAAATATTAAAAGTGTAACCAGGAACAAGTCTTTCTAGTATTGGCGTAAGTTTTTGAGCGTTGGAGATAAGAGTGGCAGGTGAATTTGATGGAACAAGTTGTAACGTAATGTTCTTGTCATCTTCGAGAGTGCCCTCGTCATTCCCACAGCCGACGAGCGCGGCGGACAAAATTAAGCCGCCCATGATGAGAGAAGTCGCAAATCTTTTCTTTTGCATTTTTTATTCCTCTGGGTTTAACCCGATATTGGAATCATGAAACAAATCTGAAGAAAAAAGCGAAAGTCCCCCCAATCAACAAGATTTGAGAAATTCTTTTCGCAATACTGTCATATTGTTTTCGATTCCGTATTTCAGTATAGGCACTTATTTCAATGACAAAAAAGTAAAACAACAAAGAAACCGTTTTCCATCAATATTGCTTTGCATTCTGGAAAAGACGGGGTTAATCTATAATACTTTAAAACGCATCAAACTAATCGTGTTCTTCTTCCGATATAGAAATACTTTTTGGTTCTTTTCTAGCGACCAATACTCTCCAATCGTTTTAGAGAAAGAAACCATTATCGCTTAAGGCATGAAACCATTAAAATAGAAAAGGATGAAAGAATTGAATGAAATTGTGGGAGCAAATCTCCAAGAGCTTCGGAAGTCACGCCACTTGACGCAACAAGAACTTGCCGAGCAAGTAGGGTTCAGTGACAAAAGCATCTCAAAATGGGAACTGGGAAAGGCAATTCCAAGCGTTGATATTTTGATTGACTTTGCCTCGTTTTTTGGTGTCACTGTCGACTATATCATCACCGAACGCGAGCCAGGTGAAGTGCAAAAAGCAATGAATGATGATACGAAAAAGAAAAGTAACCAAATCATTTTGATCGCCTTAGCCGTATGCTTCATTTTTGCGACCGCAGGAGCAATATATATTACAAACATCATCAACGCTCATTCGCTCGATTTATGGATTGCTTTCATCTGGGCAATCCCCATCAGTTTCTTCGTCTGCGCCGCTTTTAACCTTCACTTTTGGCGAAGAAACATTTCCTTTTATATCTTCGCTTCTTTATTTGCCTGGACGTTAATTGCCGCTTTTCATATTCATTTTTATTATTATGCCCATGAAAACCTCTGGTACATTTATTTGCTTTTGATACCAATTCAAATCGCCATCGTACTCATGGCAAACCTTAAATAGAATTTAAAAAACGCCGCTAGGGCGTTTCTTTTAGAATTCTCCAAGGTACCAATTTTTCTTTCCGCGCCGAACGATGATGTACTTCCCAAACATCGCATCGTTTTTCCCAAAAACGCGATTTTGGTCATTGATTCTATCCCCGTTCACAAGAACACTATTTTGTTCAATGAATGTCCTTGCTTGGGTTTTGCTACTCGCAGCACCTACCTTGATGAGCAAATCGACAAGATTAATATTTTCATCAATTTTCGTCTTGAGTGACCCTAGTAGTTCTTCGATTTCCGCTTCATTCAGGCTTTTCACTTCTCCAGAGAAGAGGACATTACTCATTTTGACCGCTTCTTCTGCTGCTTCTTCCCCGTGAATATCCTTTGTCACTTCGTAAGCAAGTTTCTTTTGAGCAATTCTCATGCCAGGGTTTGATAGATGCTCGCGGGCGATATTTTCAATCTCTTCGTGAGAAAGGAACGTAAACACTTTTAGGTAACGGACCGCATCTTCATCGGTGGTATTGATGAAAAATTGGTAGAGCTGATAAGGAGAAGTTAATTCGCGATTTAAGAACAAAGCCCCTTTCTCGCTCTTTCCGAATTTCTTGCCATCACTTCTTGTGATAAGACGGCAAGTTAAGGCCTCTACTTCTTCATTATCACCATCTAATTTACGAATCAATTCTAAGCCGCTTGTAAGGTTCCCCCATTGATCGTTTCCACCCACTTGAATGGATACGCCTTTTTCGTGATGAAGGTGATAAAAATCGATGGATTGAAGAATCTGGTAAGCGAATTCCGTGAAGGAGATGCCCGCTTCTAAGCGTGAGGAAACAATTTCCTTTGAGAGCATGTAATTAATTGGAAAATATTTGCCATAATCGCGCAAAAAATCGAGAGTTGACATCTTTCCGAGCCAATCGTAGTTGTTCACAATCTCCCCTTTTGCAGGATCGCTTAAGTCCAAGAAACGCTCAAGCTGGGCTTTGATAGCGGCGGTATTCGCTGCCAAAGTCTCTTTTGTTTGAAGATTTCTTTCTTTACTTTTTCCACTTGGGTCGCCGATCATGCCAGTGGCTCCGCCAACAACGGCAATGATTTTATGCCCTGCTCTTTGAAAACGCATCAATAGCGAAATCATGACGTAGTTGCCAACATGCATCGAAGATGCGCTAGGATCAAAGCCACAATAAATGACAGTCGGCTTTGAAAGAATTTTCGCCACTTTTTCCTCGCTCGAGTATTGTTCGATAAGTCCTCGGTAATTCAAGTCTTCAATGATGTTTTCCATAAGTTATACCTGCCAAAAGTATTCTACCTTTCTTTTTTTGGAAGTCGAGAAAAGAAAGAAAAAAGGTCATAAGCATTTCTTATGACCTCTTATGGCTATTTCCAGTCGAGATTAATACATCCCGCCCATATCGCCTGCGCCCATTGCCGGAGCAGCTGGTTTTTCTTCTTTGATTTCCGTCACAGCGGCTTCGGTCGTAACGAACAAAGCGCTGATGGAAGAAGCGTTAAGAACAGCGGTACGAGTGACTTTGGTTGGATCGACGATGCCTTCTTTAAGCATATCAACCCATTCGCCAGAGGAAGCATCGAAACCAGTATTATCTTTCGCAAGCTTCATCTTCTCTTCGACTTCGTCTGCATCATAGCCAGCATTGTCGGCGATTTGACGCAATGGAGCGTAGAGGGAATCCAAAACCGCATTGATACCTTTTTGGATGTCTGGGTTCTCGTCTTTTAATTGATCACGAAGCACTTTATATGCAGCGGCTAGAGCAGCGCCACCACCAACAACGATACCTTCGCTCACAGCGGCTTTCGTCGCGTTAAGGGCATCTTCGATGCGAAGTTTCTTGTCCTTCATCTCACTTTCGGTTTGGGCACCTACTTTAAGAACCGCAACGCCATTGGAGAGTTTTGCAATACGTTTGCTAATTCCTTTTTTATCATAATCGCTTGTCGCAATCTGGAACTGGGCTTGAAGCTCAGCGATGCGGTCGGCGATGTCTTTCTTATTGCCTTCGCCATCGACGATTGTCGTGCTGTCTTTCTTCACGATAATCTTCTTGGCGTGTCCCAAATCATCGATTGTGACATCTTTGAGATTCATTCCCAAATCCTTGCTGTAGAATTTAGCGCCAGTAAGAATTGCAATATCTTGGAGCGCCGCTTTTTGCGCATCGCCGAATTCTGGGGCTTTCGTAGCAACGACGTTGAATGTCCCACGGAGTTTATTCAAAACAAGCGTGCTTGTGACATCACCATCAAGGTCATCGGCAATGATAAGAAGTGGCTTATGACTATCAACAACAGATTGAAGCATCGGAATGATGTCCTGGATGTTGCTGACTTTCATATCCGTCACAAGAACAAAGGCATCCTCAAGAACGCTTTCCATCTTCTCGCGATCGCTTGCCATATATGGAGAAATGTATCCTTTGTCGTATTCAAGACCTTGGGAAACGACAAGTTCATCTTCGCTTGTCTTGCTTTCATCAACCGTAATAACACCATTATTGCCAACTTTTTCCATGGCTTTTGCAATAAGTTTGCCAATTTCTTCGTCGTGGCTTGAAATGGTGGCGATGGATTCGATGTCTTCATTTGAGACAACTGGTTTACTCATCTTAAGGAGCTCGCTCGCAACCGCTTTTCCCGCTTTTTCCATCCCTGTACGAACAAAGACTGGGTTCGCGCCTTTTTCAACTGCATTAATCCCGCGATGAATCATGGCTTGTGCCAAAACGGTGGCAGTCGTCGTTCCATCTCCTGCTTTTTCGTTGGTTTGATTCGCGACTTCATACACGAGTTTCGCGCCCATATTCTCTACCGAGTTTTTGAGTTCAATTTCACGGGCGATGGAAACGCCATCTTCGCAAATGCTTGGGCTTCCATATCCTTTATCAAGAGCGACATTGCGTCCTTTTGGGCCAAGCGTTACTTTGACGGTGTTTGCAAGCGTATCAACACCTTTCACCAT
>DBJG01000004.1:0-1524 GCA_002296455.1 Caryophanales bacterium UBA782
GAATATCGATAAGGCGTTGGACTCTTGATATTCCTTTCCTTTGAATCGTAAAGGGAATAGGTATAAGCCCAATAAACATCATGATTTAAACTCGGCTTCTTTTTGTAATTCGGGGCACTATAAACAAGGAATAAACCATCGATTAAACCATCTTTATCCGCGTCCAATTCTTGGCCGTTTGTTTGGTAAGTTGATTTATACCATTCCATCGATTCTTGAGCAATTCGCCAAGTAGGGTCGAAAAGGGAGGATGATTTATCGGTGAATGAAGCGATTTCGCTAGAAGAATAGCCACAATCAAACCAATTAGAAACAGTTACAGAAAGATGGAACTTTCCATAGGAAGACTTTTCGTAAAAGGAAGCCACAGACTCCCAACTTGTCTCATCCGATGAACCAGAAAATGCTTTCTCAATATTTTTTCGATTCGCTTCGGTGGCGTTCGAGGCAAAATCTGTAAGCATTACCGGTATGACCAATAGATGCGACTCCCCAATAGAAGGCATCGAGAAATCCCCGTTCGACGTATTAATATCGCGAATCGTTTTTGGCTTTTCGCCCACTTCTAGAGAAGAGGAACCCACGTTTGAATTCGTTAATCCATGAATTGAACAGCCGCAAAGGAAAAAAGATAAAAAGAGGAGGAGAGGAATGGTCTTCGATATCGTCAAATTCCTCATAATTGCCTAATAAGCTTTTATTGATTCATGAGCTCTTTGAGTTTCTTCTCAATTTCCGCATGGGTAAGCTTAAGCTGTTTTTGATCTTCTTCGTTCAAATCATCAATAAGCACATCTTGGGTACGCAAATCGCGAATTTTATTCGCAACAGGATAGGTTGGGTTATGAATGTTCGCGTTTAATTTGAGCTCTGAGGCGATTGCTTTTTGAAGCAATTCGGGATTATGTTCTTTTGCAAGGCTTTCCGCGTGACGTGAGGTGTTTAAATAGCGTTTAACGTCGACTTTCTTTTCGACAGCCCCTTCTTCTATCGGCTTGCTAGCCACTTTTTTCAAAGGGCGTTTTCTTTCGTGAGGTTCTCCAACGAAAAGAGACACCCCTTCTGGTAAAACAAAACTTCCTTCATTCAGTGAAGAGACTTTTTGTTCTTTCGTTTCTATAGAGGCAGAATTCGTGTTGCCATTCTCATAAGATGCGTTTTTCATAATGTTCTCCTTTTCTTTCTTTTTTTGCTTTTCCGTAATCTTTTTGCTAGGCACTTTTTTCTCTTTTTTTGGCTTCTCTTGCTTGGCTTTGGTGATAGTTTGTTTTTTCTCTTTTGCCGAAGCAGTTTTCGTTTTGGCTGCCTTTTGAGATGCCTTTTTGGCTTTGTTTTCTTCCTTTTTAGGTGCTTTTTGCGGTGTTTTTTTGTTTATGAGGTTTATTTCATATGAATCAGGCAAAAGCGTGACTGAAACCGATTTATCACCAAACTGGATTTCCTTTCTGCCGTTTGTTTTAAGATTCGCCAGTTGATTCAATACGGCAGATAGAGACCCTTTGGTAACATCGATAGGCCCATGGA
>DBJG01000004.1:1587-3030 GCA_002296455.1 Caryophanales bacterium UBA782
GGACCATAGGGACGTAGGTGACAGAATCATCGCGGACGATGACGCCAAGATTCGTGAAAAAATCTTGAAGTGCGGTTCCTGCGTTTGGTGGTTTTTTGCCAATGCTCGTTAAACGCTTATCTTCTAAGCTAGGCAATGTCTTTTTGGGAAGCGGTTTTTCGAAATGGAGATGCGGCTCGTTAGTCGCGTTCTCTTTCTTTTGTAGCGACGAAACATTGCTTTGGATAATGCTTTCTTTTTCCTTAAGCAAACGATCTTCCGTATAAACAATCGACAATTGTTTTTTGTCTTTTGAAGAAAGGCGCGACAAAGACGAAAGTTGAGTGTTAATATCCGTTAATTTCTTTTCGGAAGGATAATTTGCGTTTCGAAGATTGGCGGCTAATTTTTTATCCGCTTCTTCCACTGGCTTTAATGAAGGAGTAGAACCTTCTTTTGTTTTTGGCGTTTTGTTCTTTTTGAACAAATTCTTAAAACCAAAAATATGATGCTGTTTGCTTTTTTCTTTGTTCTCAATGGAACGAGAATAACCACTTTCGCCGAGATTCTTCGCTAATTCTCCTGTTGGAGTAATCTTATAGACATCAAGATATTGGCCGTGTTGTGACCCAAGCTGATTTAAATTCAATAAATCATGAGCAAGGGTTTTGTCTTGCGTGATAATCAGAATCTTGTTTTTGATTCGTAATTTGATTACCGCTTGCGTAATTGCTTGATCCCCGAAATCGCCATCTGTGATTCCTTTTTCGATTTCGATTGTTTTGCCATGCCACCTGTCATGGCGGAGAATTTTTAAAGCGCGCGTCGCTCCAATTCTCGCCTCATTCTTTTCTTTGTTTTTGGTGTGTTTCTTGAGTTCTTTAACACACTCATTCGTAACAATTACGTGAAGACCTTCTTTCCAATACTCCTTCGATGCGACAAGAGTGTCCATGAAGAGAGGGAATCCATCTTCCATTAGAGAACAGGTATCCAGGTACACATAGTCATAATTCGACAAGAATTTTGCTAGGCCCGAGGATCTATTCTCCTCACTATACATTTTGTTTTTATTTACCTCCTACGCATAATACTACAACGATTTCGCCTTCTATTGCATTTCTTTCCGTTCAAAAGAAAAGCTAATGTTTATGCAACGAAGAACGCAGAATCACTTTTCGCTAAATACTTTCATGAACTCAGCAAAGATAGGTAGTTTGCTGTCTTTCTTATACACTTTACAGAACTTTTCCCACTGCCAAGGCTTTGTCTTGATGATATGGAAATAAGGAAGGAGCCGGATGGATTGGCAATAATGACGGATCACTGTCTCATCACGGAGTTTCCTTTGTTCGTTGTATTTTCGGTCGACTAAGATACGATTGTTTCTGTAAATATAGTTGATTGTATCTTGGTCAGGCATCATTAATTTATGCGTGAAAAGATAATCACGACATTTTTGAA